>CAMPCD010000007.1 GCA_946643435.1 uncultured bacterium | reverse complement strand
TTTAAACGGGTCGAATTCGACCCGTTTAAAAATGGTGGTAATTATACTAGAAGTGATATTGCATTGGAATTTGCAAGTTGGCTTTCTCCTGAATTTAAATTATATGTAATTCAAGAATTCCAAAGATTAGAGTAAAACTTAAAACAAAAATCAAAACAACAAAAAGTGATAAAAAAAGAAGAAGACGATTACGAATTGTAACCGTCTTTTTATTATTTATAATTTTCAATTAATGATAAATCAGTACAAGCTTTAAATTGTATTTCGTAGTCACCTACTGTATATTCATCTGTTTCTTTAGAAGCAAAATCAGTTCTTACTAACCAATCATTTTCAAGTTTATAATATGATTTATTCTCATATCCCATTTTACCAATTACAGATAATAAACTACCATCTTTCATTTTATAGAATGTAGTATCATTATCAATTCTACCACTTATACTTCCAATGTTAACAATATAGTCATTTAATTTATCACCTTTGTTTTCATCATAAGTATAAATTGAAGTATCAGCAATTATTTGATTACCAATTGTTCCAGTTACATATATAAATAATTCAGGTATATCATCATTATTTATATCTATAATTGAATATTGAACATTAGGATCAGTAAAATTAGATAACTTTTCTTTATAGTATTCAAGTATTTGAGATTTACTTACTGTACTTTTTTGTT
Source organism: uncultured bacterium (assembly GCA_946643435.1). Lineage (GTDB taxonomy): Bacteria > Bacillota_I > Bacilli_A > RF39 > UBA660 > UBA6985. The sequence continues at coordinate 47,319 of CAMPCD010000007.1, read as the reverse complement.
CAATAACTTTTGAATCAGTTGAAACATTATTAGTTTCTTTTGTATTATTATCTGTAGATTGATTGTTAGTTGAATTAAATTTAAAATTAATCTTTCCTGTACCCATTAATACAATTAATGCTATTAATATAATTATAATTGCAACAAGTATTGCTATTACACCTTTATTATTTTTATTACCCATTTTTATTCTCCTTCTCTATCATAAGAAAGTATAACATGAATGATAATTATTTATATACACACTTTTATTATTTTGTATTAATAAGTAATAAATTGGACATTAATTTAACTTAATTATTAATAAAACAAAAAAGATGCTTAATAGCATCTTTTATTTAATTCTAGCGTCTTTTTTAACAAATCTAAATTTAGCTTTAATTACAGCCATAGGTTTAGAAGTTTCATTTACTTCTTTCTTTTCAGATGGTGAAACATGTCCCATTCTGTTTAATTGATATACTTTATTTGATTGTTCTTGTGTTGTCATTATTTATCCCCCTCTTTAAAACACAATGCTTATACTATCAAACAAATTTATAATAGTCAATTATAAATTAATAATATTCTTTAAAAATTAAAAAAGAATGTATTATGTAAACATTCTTTTTACTTCATCCATAGTTTGATATAAATCATTTAACCATGATAGTGCAACTTTAATTCGGTCATCACATTCATTAATGTAATTCTTATCTACTGATTTACCTAAACTATATAAATCAGATGATAGATTATGGAATCGCCTTATAAAGTATTCTACATCATCTTCAGTCTTAGTTGATGCATTTCTGAATTCTTCTAAATCCCAGAATAATCTATCATAGTTTTCTTGGAATTCAGCTAAATGTGATTCATCTTTTTCTTCTTTCTTTTCAGAATCTTTTATATATAATCTAGCATATTCAATACCATATTTATTAATATGCTCTTCTACTTTGTTTTTAAACTCTATAGCATATCCACCTACATTAGCAGCTATACCAATAAATGTTGTTAGGCATGAAAAATCATGATCTGTTTTACAAGATATTAGTATCTTGCAAAATTCTAACATAGCTTCTTCTTTATATTTTTCATTATTTGTTGCATCACACATAGCTAATTCAAATAAGAAATGACTACAAGCAATATTTCTTTTATCTAACCCTTCCCATGGTCTATATGTTATTTCAAAATATTTACTTTCTAATCCGTGAGGTATTATTTTAGAAACAGGCTTCTTTTTATTCTTTTCTATTTCGACTAATGCTCTTTTAGCATCTTCTACACCTCTTTTATTAATTTTAGCTTTATTTTCATTATAGAACTTATTTGCATATCCACCTATGCTTGAAGCTTCATATAACAGATTATCAAATTTAACAATTTCTTCAGAAGTACTACATAAAGATAAAACTTTTAAGAAGTCTTCATATGCATCTTTCATTTGAATTTCTTTCCTAACTACATCTGCACATGCTAATGAGACTAAAAAAGTATAGCACTTTGAATCTAGACTAGAATTACTACCTTCTTTACTAATATCGCAATTAATATTTAAATATGGACTTTCAAGAGTACCTTTTCCAATAAATTTTGAAACTGGTTTTTCTTTTTCTTCTTGTAAATTCTTTTTAGCAGCTTCTACATTTTCTCTATTTACTAGCGTTATAACATCTAAATAAAATGTAGATGCATATCCTCCAACTTCAGATACAATTTTTAAGAATGTAGCTAAGTTCTCTATTTCTTCATCAGTATTACAATAAGATAAGGCTTTTAAGAAATCATCATGTACATCTTTTATTTGTTGTTCACATCTTGTTATATCAGCTAATGCTAATGACCCTAATATATTAGAGCATGCTAAATTTAAATCAAAATTACTACTATCTTGACTTGGTCTATACTCCACATCATAGTATGCACTTTCTACTACACCTTCACTTAAAAACTTAGAAACTTTCTCCATATAATCTACCTTCTATATCATAATTTTATCACACCAATATAATATTCAAATGAGATATTATTACATTTTACAGTTATAAAATAAAAAGAATAACTAAAGTTCAAATCTATTTGGTAATAAATCATCTAATTTATAAGTAATAATATTACCATTATCTTCAAATACAAATTCAAAGTTTTCATCTACAAATTCACTTATAAATTGTCTACAATATCCACATGGCATACACTTAGTTATTGGTTCTTCTCCTTTAGATGCACCAACTATTGCAATAGATACAAATTCTCTTTTACCATCTGATAAGGCTTTAGAAAAAGCACATCTTTCAGCACATATACCTTGGATACCATGATTTTCTATATTACAACCTAAGTAAGTAGATCCATCCTTACATCTAAGACATGCTCCTACTTGAAAATTACTATAAGGACTATAAGCATTTAATCTTACTTTCTTAGCTTGTTCAATATCTTCTTTATACATACTATCACTCCTAATTATAAGTTAATTATAACATACAAAAATAAAACGATGATATTATTATCATCGTTTATTAATTATTTAGAAATAGTAGCAGTTTTCTTTGCAAATGAACGGGCTTTTACAACTCTAACTATATTGTTTTCTTTTGATATACGTGGAGCAGTATTAATAATACCAATTTCATCCATATATGCTTTTATATATTCATTGATTTCAAATCCAACTACTTTATCTTCACCATCATATACATATGTCTTAACATTATCTTCATCATCAACATATTCAACAATAAAGTTAGGTTGAAGATTAATAGAAATAATATTCTTCTTTCCTATTGCTTTGCAGTCCATTGTATAATCATTAAAGATTTTAAATTCTATAGCATTGCCACTTTCTCTTAATGCAAAAAATCTACATACTTCTGCTCTTTTGTTTTCTTGTAATTCCATATTTAATTCTTCCCTTCTTATTTCTTGTGAATTATTATACCTAAATTGTCCAATAAAAAAGTACGACAATCCACGTGTCAGTGACTCCGTACTCTTTAAAGTTCGTGTAGGTTATTAGCCCGAGATAGCTCACGATTAATTCGTTTATATCTCCTCACTTGAGTATTAATTATACTATAAATACGTTATTTGTCAAATTAAAAAGTGGTATTAAACCACTTCTAAGCACTTGTATTTACTTTTATTTTTGCATATCCATTGTCTTTATTTAATTCATTTGCATCTCTAATTAATCTTTTTAAATATTCTGCTATAACTTCATCAGATGCATTTGGATGTATTTTTTTAAGTTTTCTATAAAACAATGTTGCAGTAGTAAGATCACATTTAGCTTTTACTAATCTTCCAACTGTATCATGAGTTTGTAAGTATTCATACATTATCTTTTGATCATCAGTTAACATATCAGTAGTTCCATATAAATTAACTAAATAATAAACTGATTTATTCAATCCACATTTAACACATCCATGATAGTCATATGTACATCCTTCTTCTCTATCTTTATCAGATAATACTGTTACCCACATATGATTACATTTATCAAATTGATCTTCCTTAAAAGCTTTATATAAATCTGATTGAACACTACGAATATTTTCTCTTTCAGTTTGTAGTTCTAAATACTTTTGAACTTTTTCATCTTTTCTTAATTCTTTTACTTCTTCATCTATTTCACTTTGTCTTTGGATAAGACTTTCAAAACCTTTTAATATATTCATACATATTCCCCTAACGAAGATAATTATACCACAATATAATCATTATTTAAAATTAGCACGTCACTGGATCACTAGTACGATAATGATATCCATTTATTATACTATCTGAAATAATAGCAAAATTGTCGTTTGTTTCAATCATTGAAAACCAAGTTATGTAATAATATGGTGTACATAGTATTCTACTGCTTTTACCAGTAAATATACCATTACTTTTTTGGGAATCAATATAATTATAGTTTGTCTCAACTATAGGTCCGTGTGGAACTTCTGAGCTTTCACTATAGCGGTAATATTCTTGTGTAGTCCATTTACCAACATTATAACTACTATTTAAATAATCTTCCCAAGTCATTCCTTCATTAAATAAATACATTTGTTCATCTAAATAGAATATAGCTGGTCTTTTAATTGATATATTAGCATTAACTGATAAAGTATACTTACATACTGCTTTAACATTATTAGGAGTAAATGCCATAGTTGTAGCCATAAGTGCAAGTAATAATACAGCAATCCTAAAATAATCTTTATGTTTTATTAATAAGAATACTATTACAAGAGATAATATTAATAAAGATATTAATACTACATATTCTTTTATTCCTGTTTGTGGATTTTCTTCCACTCCTTTTACTTCTTCACTTTCCTTTTGAGATAGATTAACTAATACTGTTTTATTATCATTTAATGTTTCACCTTCAAATGCTTCTAGAGGTACTTGATTCTTATATTCAACTTTTAATAATATTTCTTTTGATGATCCTGCAGGTATAATATTATCATCATTAGATACAACAGTATAACTAATATAATCTGTATCTAATGTACTTGGATCAAATTCAAAATCATCAGTAGAATCATTTGTAACAACTATTTTATAAGTTGCATTATCACCTACAGAACTAACTCCTAAATTAAGTAATATATCTTGTCCATCAGTTGTAGGTGCAGTTGTTTCTTCTACATTATCACTTTTACTTTCCAATACAATTGAGCTAATTGTTATTTGATCAGTATTACATACTTCAGCCTTTACAATTGGAGTTAATAATATAATAAGTAATACAATTAGTATTCTATTTATCTTCATACTATCACCTACTATAATCATATCAATAAAATAAATAATAATAAATACAATAACTGTAAATAAAAAAACTAGTATATACTAGTTTTCTTCTTCACTTGGTTTAAGTGGATTCTCAAGTTCCATTGGTTTATTTATTTCTTTTAATTTTTTATCTAATACTTTATATATTATTTGCATTAAGATACCAGATACTATTAATGAAATAGCAATTATTAATATACTAGTAGCATTTACTGTTATATGCATAGTACCTACTGCTATTCTAGGTATTACTACAGATAGTAATAAATACATGAATAAATCAATTACACCAGCTGATACTAGATTCTTTCCTAATAATTGAATCCATAAAGTATAAGACCAACTTACAACTATTGTTAAAGCAATTAAAATAACTAATATAATAGTTAAATTCTTTTTAGTTGCATTTACTGTTAAAGTACCCATGATAGATACAGCTTTAGATATAGGTGAATCATCTCTTACTTTTAAATTACCATATAGATTGTTTAAAGAAGTTTTAAATTCATCTCTTTTACTTTCTATTTCATTTATATCTACTTCTTCATTACTATATTTTTCAATAAAGTTTTTATTGTTCTTAATGAAGTTAATAATTGCATCTATTGATTCATCAGATGCTCCTTCTTGTTTACCACTTCTTATACCATTTACATCTTTTAATACTGCACCAACAACTTCATCAACACCTGAAAGATTAGCAGCTGCTTCATCTATTTGTTTCATCTCTTCTTCAGATACACCTGCATCTTTTAAACCACTTGCTAAAGTAGCAGGTACTATTTGTTGTTGTACTATATCAAATACAGTTTTATAAGATGATAAATAAACAATAATTGCAATAATAAAGAATCCCATGATTCCAATAAGTAATTTTCTTAAAAATTTCATATTCATACTCCTTTATATATTAAATTATAATATAAAAACTACAAAAACTAAATAATAATATATGATATAATATTTATGTGATGTGTATGAAAAAGTATGTAACTGATATTAACAATAAAATATACTTTCAAGAAGATTATGTTCATAGTATAAATACTTATGATGAACAAATAAAATTATATAAAAGTAAAAGTATATCATTCTTCTCAGGTATGGGTGGAGCTTTAACTCAAGCATCTTGTTATAACTATAATAAACTAACTAGTTATAGTAAGAATAAATTTATTAATTTATATTTTAAAGATTTAAAATATAAATATATAAGATTACCTATTGGTTCATGTGACTTTGCTCCTTATACATATAGTTATCTAAAAGGATTTAAATTTAATATAGAAGAAGATATAAAAAATATACATCCACTTTTAAATGATATTAAAGAATATCAAATAAGTTACTTAGCATCTCCTTGGTCTCCTCCAACAAGATGGAAGTTACCACTTATTAATAGACTAAGAAGAACATGCTATAGAAGATATGCTAAATACTTAATTAATTATTTAAAATTTTATAAAGAATATGGTATTAATATAGATTTTATATCAATCCAAAATGAACCTAGAGCTTATCAAAAATGGGAATCATGTGTATGGTCTTATAAAGGACAAAAGAATTTTATTTATAATTATTTAATACCTTTATTAAAGAAGAATAAATTAAAGACATCTATCATGTTACATGATCATAATAAAGATGATATGTTGAAAGCAGTAGAAAATATTTATACAAAAGATAAATATGTAGGAGCAGTAGCATTTCATTGGTATACTGGTTCTTACTTTGATGAATTAAATAAAGTACATCAAAAATATCCTAATCTATTATTAATTGAATCAGAAATGTCATGTGGTTTTACTCCATATGATGAAAAAGAATGGATTAATGATGCTGAATTATATGCAAATGAAATAATTGGTAATATCAACAATGGTATGAATATATTTGTTGATTGGAATTTATTATTAGATGAAAATGGAGGACCTAATCATAAGAATAATTTTGTTAAATCACCTATTATAAGAGATGATGATCAAATTGTTCTTACTCCTATATATCATTATTTAAAACATATATCATTGCATCAAGAACAATTAGTTCATCAAGTTATATATGATAAATTAAAAGTACTTGCTACTAAAAAAGATGATAAATATATTATTACAGTACTAAATAATACTAATGATGATATTAATTTTAATATGAAAGATATGGTAAAAGATACTATTAATAAACATACTATAGTAACTTATATAATATAAAAGAGTTAACAATCAAGTTAACTCTTTTTTCTACACAAGCAATTAAGATCATGTATTACATTATAATTACTTTCTTTTATATTATTATATCTATCCATCTTATATGAATCTATTCCTAAGCCTATAGCAGTATTTAAAGGAACATCTGAATCATCTACAAATATAGCATCAGATGCATCTATATGATGTTCTTCCATAGGTATTTTGAAGAAATCAGGATTATCTTTCTTAATACCATAGTAAGATGAAATATAAATATCTTTAAAATATTGAGATAAATCCCATTCATCCATTAAATACTCTCCACATGGCCAGTTATCACTTAATAAGATTAAATCATAATAATCTTTTAAAGCAACTAATTCTTCTCTTACTCCTTCAAACATTTTATATTTTGTAGTTGAGATAGTAATATCTTCAGCTATTCTATAAATATCAGTTGGAGAAATATCATATCCTGCTTTTTCAAATACACCTTCATAAAAATCATAGAACATTTCTACTTCTTGACTCATAGTACGTATTTGTCTATCTAGTATATCGCCAAATCCTTTAGTATTTTTTAATATTACTTTTCTATCTAATCCATGTTCTTTTATATAATGACTAAACCATGGTGTAATAAACCATTCACCTGTAGTTGGATAACATAATACATATCCAAAATCTAATATAAGAGATTTAGGCTTTCTTTTTTCTTCTACTTTGTGTATCTTGTTGTTTAACATTATCTATCAACCCCTGATCATAGTACACTTTGATACCATGAGGTATTACCTCAATATCAAAAGACTTGGATGTTAATTTATCACCATCTATGTTACATGTCAATTCTGTAGGTGATTCTATATATAACTTTTTACATTTAACTATCTTCATAGCTTTATTTTTTTCATGTTTAGCTTTATTCATGCCTAATATTAATGCACCCATTTTAAGCTTAGACATATTATCTGCCATATATACATCTACTAGTCCATCATCTAATAAAGCATTAGTACCTATTTTAAATTTACCACCATAATATCTACCATTGCATACTGCTACTGTAGTAAAGTCTTTTTCATAAACTTCATCATCAATAGATACTTTTAAATGTCTTGCTTTATACTTAGCAAATGTATGTAATAAAGAATATACATATCCACCTGAATGAACTAAGTCATCTGCATTAGCAACATCTGCATCAATACCAAAGCAAGCAATATTAATAAAGTATTTATCATTTATTCTTACTAAATCAACATCACTTATTCCACTTTCTAATAATTCTTTATTTGATTTATAAAAATCATTACCAGTACCATATGGAATATATCCTAACACATTATTAGTACCTACTATACCATTTAATGTTCTATTAATAGTTCCATCTCCACCTACACATATAATAATAGAATTACTATCTTTATATTCTTCAATAATATCTTCTGTAGATCTATTTAAACTATTTATTTCAATCTTATAATCAGTACCAGCAGCTGCTTTAATAATATATGCTGCTATATCATTAGTTTTATCTTTTAAACTAAATCTGTTTAATAAAAATATACGCTTCATATTATCTCCTAAAAATCATCGTTGTAATAGTCATCATCATCTGGTTCTTCTTCATCTTCATCATCATTGAAGTCAAAAGGAGACCATCCTTCTTCCTTAACTAATTTCTTTTCTTCTTCTGTTAATCCATAATTATCTAATTCTTCATCAGTATATTCTTCTTCATTATCATTATTTTCATCATTAGATAACATATAATTAACTACATCATCATTATTAAGAATATTACACATATAACCACCTACGCTTATTATATCACATGATTCAAAAGCAACTCTTTACATCCATCATATATATCTTGATATGCTTTTTCAAAATCTCTTGTATACCATGGATCATCTATATTAGTTGGTAATAATTTAATAACTTTAGAATCATCACCTATTAATCTTTTAACACACTCTTTATTATAATCTTCAAATACAATTATATAATCATATTCATCATACATATCTTTAGTTAATTGTTTAGCTATATGATTATCATAAGGAATATTATGTTTATCTAAAGTTCTTTTAGCCATATAGTATAATGGATCACCTACTGCTTCAGTAGATGTAGCAGCTGAATCTATTATAAAATCATTTGTTAACGATTTTAATATATATTTTCCCATAGGAGACCTACATATATTACCTAAACATACAAACATTACCTTTTTCATATAATCACCTAATTTTTTATTCTTCATATTGTTAATTATTATATTTATGTATTTATTGAATGTCAATAAAAAAAAGATAACCTGTTGGTTATCTCTTTGGTTCCCAATTTCCAAAATCTACACCTAAAGATTCGTAGAAAGCTAATACACCTGTTCCTTTTCTAGTCCAAACAACTTTATTATCGAGTCTACACTCGGAAATATTACCTTGTTTTCTTTGAGTGTCTAGTTTTTCTATATCTTGATTAAATTGATCAATAGCTAAAATGTTCTTTTGTTCTCCAACAGCTTTATAATAATGGAAGTAATCATATGCTGGTCTAATTATATTTAATACAGCACAAGCTTCTTCAACAACAAATGACTCTTCATTACTTAACATTATATTTGTATAATTTAAATCAGTTTTTAAACTATCAATTCCTTTTCTTAACATACAAGTATCTTTAGTATCATCATGTCTTGAAGAAACTTTAGCTCTTTTTTTAATAAGCTCTACTAATATAGTTTCTAAATATGATAATTCATCTTCAATTTTAGAACTTATAGAATCTACTTTAGATCCTTCTTTTTTATCATAGTATCTATTGATTAATCTATTAATTAAATCTTTACCTTCAATTATAGACTCTATATCTACTGTTTTACCATCAATAGTAAATTTGATATTATCATCTTTATCTAAAACTAATTGGAAGATATTTGAATATTGTCCAGCATAACATAAATTACCATTTATAAACCTAAAAGGTGCCTTTTTAGATTTCTTAGTTTTAGTATCAATTGGATAATCTATACCATCTTCAAAAAGAACTATATTCTCGGGTACAAATGACCTAGTAGCAGGTTCATCGCCTCTCTTAGTACAAATCAACTGATCACCAGTTTCAAAATAATAGTTTTGATGTTCAGTAATAATATGTTTAACTACTGCACCACCAAAGTTATAATCATAGTCATCTCCAGTATAATCAAATTCTTTTTCTTCAGTAAAATAGTATTCGAACACTGTTTTCCCATCAACAAAAACAGTTACTGCTTCTCCGTTTTTTAGAAATTCAACATTTTCAATTTCAGTTATACCACTTCTTAATTGTTTAAAAAAATCTTTAGTTTTTTCAGTTAAAAACATTCCGTTATTTCCCATTTATTATCCCTCACATTTATAAATAACAGCTTATATTCTATTTCATGAATATAATGTTTGTCAACAAAAAAAATATACCAAATAATTGGTATATTTTCAGTTAATTATTTTAAATACACTATAACTATTTTTTACTTACAACTTTTTCTTCATTTAATCTGAAAGAATTATCTTTTGCATTATATTTTAGAACATATTTTGATTGTCTAGAATTAACAATTTTTCTTCCTTTTAGTAATTCTGATCCTGAATCTAAAATATCATTTAAAATATTTGCTTCACGATAGTAAACATTTCCATCTATACAATCAGTATGGAATTCAAATCCTTTATTATCCGATATAATAAATTCTTTTTCTTGTGTTTCATTATTATAACAACAATCATATGATAATTCATCAGGAGAAGATACTTTAACTATTAATCTTTCATGATCTATAGAACCTTTAGAATATTTTTCAAATATTACTTTATCATCTTCATAGATTGTTATAGCTTTACCAAACTTAGCAACTTCATAAACACTAGTTGCTCCTTCTATAATTGTTAATCCTTGTGGAAATCTACTTAAGAACTCTTTTGCTGTATCATCAAGTATTAATCTTGTTACTGTCATATATTATCCCCCTAAAAAAACTACTAAATAGTATAATAAAGCAAATATTGTTTGTCAATAAAAAATATACCATTATTTGGTATATTGATTACTAGGAGTTCCAAATACATTATAACCACTTAAAGATGGTGTAACTGTAACCTCTACATTGTTCTTATACATTATTAAATAACTATCAGATGTAGCATCAGCTATGCCTATTATTTCATAACCATCTGGAGCATCCATTAAAATAGTGTCATTTATATTTTTTATTTCTACAGGAACAACTAATACGTGTTCTCCTGGGGCATAAATCTTATCTTCTGTATCAATATAGAAACCAAGCAAATCCATAATTGATTCTTCATCACTAGTTTCTTCATATTCAAAGTCAGTGCATCCAACTAAAGATACACTTGTAAGTGCAAATGAAAGTGATATTAATAGTTGCTTTAATTTAAATAATCTATCTTTCATACTATCCCCTAATTATATTTTAAATAAAAAAATAGACTATGTCTACTTATTACTTATTAGGTTTCTTATATTTTGATCTTTTGGCAAATAAAAAGACAATCAATTGATTGTCTATTATTTCAAATGGTCGGGAAGACAGGATTTGAACCTGCGACCCCTAGTTCCCAAAACTAGTGCACTACCAAGCTGTGCTACTTCCCGATATTATAATTACTTAGTTCAAAATAAAATGGTGCGCCCAGAGGGAGTCGAACCCCCAACCTTTTGGTCCGTAGCCAAACGCTCTATCCAATTGCGCTATGAGCGCGGTTACTTCGAACTACTACTAAATTATATCATATTTCCTTAAATAATCAAGTAAAAATTTAAAAGGCCCAATTTTATAAATTTGTACCTAAAATATATTTAACAAATTTTGTATAAATGTTATAATGTAAATAGGTGATAAAAGAATGGTAAACGAGTTTATATACAACATAGAATTTGCAACAAATAACCAAGATATTATCTCAATCTTTCCATCTAATTTTAAGAACTTTTATATCGCAAATATAGATGAAAATGGTGATGAAATACCATATGGAGAAAGTAATAATAGTTTAGATGCTAATTACTTTATGATAAAGATCTTAAATGATAAGACTTATGATGCTAATGAAGTAATAAATAGACTTAAAAATAAAAAAGATATAATTGGTCTATCAATACACTTCACTAATGGAAAGACTCAAAAGTTTAATATTCCTAAAAGAAGAATTCAAGAAGAAGGAATGTTAATTAATAAATATGAAGATGTATTTACTGATGAAGATGATTTATGTATTATCATCAGTGATAAAGATATAAAATATAAAAAAGAATTATTTGCATAATAAAAAGGCATTAACTATGCCTTTTTAATTTTTAAGTTATTATAAATATATTTAATATTATCTTCACTAGATGATTTTAACATAGCATATGCATCAACATCATTTATATCTATTAAATAAACATATTCATTTTTATATTTATATAATAAATCTTTACTATCATCTATTAAAGTTGTTTCAGAATCAGTTCTGACAATTCCTTCATAGTATTCATATCCTACTGATGTAATAAACTCTAATGTAGTATTAGTATCATCTTTCTTAATATTAAAAGGATAACCTTCTTCCATTTTATATCCATCTTTATTCTTAAATTCTATAGTTACATTTTCATTAGAAGTTTTAATATTATAATTAAACTTAGTAACATTTCCACATCCTGTTATAAATAATAAAGATAATATAACAATTGATAACTTTAAGTATTTCATATAATCACCAATTATATTATACCAAATAAAAATAGATGATGAACATCTATTTTTTTAATTCATATTTTACTTCAGTAGAATTTAAAATATTAACATCAGTTGAAGATCTAATAATTGTTTCTTCTCCTGCTTTCATACTTTTACCAACATAGCCAATTATAGTAAATGGTTTATCATCTAAAGTAAAAGTAATATTTATAATATTCATATCTATATCTTTAGTAGCAGTTACCTTAGCTTCATATGTATACATATCTTCTTCTTGATACATATTTACTTCTGATATTTTAAAACCATCTAAAGTAGCATCATCAAGTACATTAGAAGTACGTGATAATGAAGGTCTTAATATAGCAACTGTAACAATAATAGCTACAACTACTAAAGCAGCTATATAATGTCTAACTTTTAATTTTTTAAATAATTTAAGTGCTTTTTCCATTTTAACTCTCCTTTGTGATTTTTTCCTTTTCTTCGCCATAGTTTAATGCTAAACCAATAACAAATACAAATGATATACAGTATAACCATGCCATCAATAAAGCGACATTAGCTAATCCTCCATATAATAATTCATAGTTTATCATATTTCTTGCTAAATAACTATATAGAAGTGTCAACAAAGTAATTCCAATAGATGCAAATAATGTACCTACAGTAATGTTGGTATTATCTCTCATTCTATCAGGTGCAAAGTTATAGAATACTCTTAAGAATAAGAATAATACTACAAACATAACTGGGAATTGTAAATAACTCTTTATCTTATCTATATTACTTAAATTAGTTATATCTTGAATCATATTCTCTGTTCTCATTTGATAAACAGATACAAGTAATAATGCTATTACTAATACTACAATCATGATAGTCATGAATATAGCTTTTATTCTTCTTTTTAACCATGTTGATTGTCTTATACCATATATATTATTACTTATAATAATAATAGTATTACATCCATTAGAAGCTATATATAACATCCATATAATAATTAATATCATAGGTAATGAAATACCACCTTCCGATAAAGTAGGTAAGAATGTACCTACTCCACCAGGAACTAGTATGTCTAATGTATGTACTATTTTAGTATAATCAAGTTCAAATAGATTTGCTGCATAACATGCAAGTGTTACAAGTGGAACCAATGACAACAACATATAGAATGCTAATTGACCAGGTAATAATCCCATTTCAGGAGTTTTAATAATTTTTATTATCTCGTGAAAGTATTTACCGATCTTAGTCTCACTAATCTTCTTTTTCTTCATTTCTAGATTTTTCCTTGTTTTCTCTCATCTTTATTAATGCTTCATTATAAGCATCTTCAACTAATTTAGTATCATCTTCAATAATTGAGAATCCAATAGCAACACCATAGTTATGAGGTAATTTATTAAATCCTTTAACTAATCTCTTAATATATGATAAGATTTGTTTTTCAGAATATCCTACCATATATACTAAGAATTCATTACCATCTGTTCTCATTATTTCAGTATTATCTATTTGAGTTTTTATTAAGATATTTGCAACTGAACAAATTTGTTTATCTCCTTCTTCATGTCCCATAGAATCGTTTAAAGCTTTAATCTTATTAATGTCTAATACTACACATGCTTGAGGATAAACTTTATTCTTGTTCCATGAACTTAATCTATCATAGTAATAATTTCTATTCTTTAATGATGTTAATAAATCAATATATTTAATTCTATCAACTTTCTTAATCTTAGTATCTAATTTAATAGTTCTTCTATTTCTTGAATATAAGAATATAGATACTACTGCTATTACTATTATTCCTAATAATGTCTTAGCTATATTACCAAATACATTACCTCTTGTTTCTACTTTATTATAAGTAGTAATACCAAATCTAATTAAATCACTTGGATCTATAGTTTTAGTATATGCATTAAATAATTTATAGAATGTATCTTGTGCATTTTTATATCTAAAAGTATAGTTAGCAAATTCATATGTTGATGAATATCTTGAAGTATAATTAGATGTTAATTTATTTAAATAATATTTAGCTGTATTTGAATCTACAACTATGATAGCTTCCTTAGAAGCTATAGCTTTTAAATCTTTTGGTGTTGCGTATGTTTGAACATCAATACCAGGTAAATCTCTAATCATGTCATATAAGTATGAATCTTTTAATACATATACAGTATGATATGCTAAACCATTTATTGTTGATAAAGTTAAATCTATAGAATTATGAGCAACTACTTCATAGTCTATTCTACCAAGTGCTCCTGAATCTATATAATTAGTTACAATATCATAATAGTTATAGTATAAATCTATTTCACCAGATATAGCTGCTTCAGCTAATTTGTTAGCATTCTTATATTTTTTATAAGTAAAGTCTACTCCTGAGAACTTACTAAAACTTCTTAAATATTCAGCTGTTATTCCACCATATTCAGATGAAGCTAATATTTCATAAGGTCTATTTTCAGTAAAACCATATGAATAAGTTTTATTTGTTAGAGTTCTTTCATCTGCTTCAGTTATATTTAATTTATTAATAAATAATTTATAATTATTTTTATTATAAGATTTTTCATAATCTTTCTTCATCCATTTATGGAATTCTTTAGTAAATATTGAATTTAACATATTATCACTATCAAGTTTAAAATAATAATAATGATTCAAATCTGATATATGAGCTAATATATTAATATTATTACTAATTAATTCATCTTTATATTCATTTAATGGAACCAATGCATAAGTAATAGTACCATTAGATAAACCTGTAGTTATTTCAGCATATGTAGAATATGACTTGAAAGAATCCTCAGATGCATTAAAATAATTCTTAATTAGATTTAATGATGAAGAATTAACACCTACCTTTAAGTTAGGTATATCTTCGGTATTATATAGAATACCTGTATTCTTAGATACTAATACATAATGATCTTTATATAATAATAACTTGTTATTATCATATGTATTAGATACTTCAAATCCATATCCAGTACTTTCTGATACATAAGATACTGTATTCTTATTTATCTTAATACCTAAATCATCAGATAAATAATCAATAAAATCAAAGAATACACCTGCTCCTGTAGAACCAAATACAGGTATATCATTAGGAATAGTTATAGATAATACTTTATTTGAATTACTGTCTAACCACTTCTTTTCATCAATAGAAAGTGAATCTTTATTATTAGCATTCATATAAAGTATTACACCTACTGTTATAGCAATTATTAAAAATGCTGTAGCAGCTATTATATATCTCTTTTTAATTTTCATAGATTATTCCCCTTCTTCTGCTTCCTCTTCATCATCGTAAGAGTAGTTAGCCCAAGAAATTACAGTTTGACGAGCTGACTTAGATCCTAAATATGGTTTTAAATCTTCTCTCTTAGCAATAAATTGAATATCATAATATTCTTTTTGATCAGCAGTGAATTTTGCTAATGATTCAGTACAAATAGTTTGAATATCTTCATTAGCTACATCCTTGTTGAAAACTAAATTAACATATATAATCTTACCTCTAATATCTGTATTAACAGATTCTACTTTATCATTAGATTCAAAGTAAGATTTTAAATCGTTTAATTCATTATCAACAGGATGATCTACAATATCATCAATTCTATGACCATATACACTTGTTCTTGTTTGACTAATAAAGTAAGCTAATACACTAGTTAATATTACTAGTAAACATACAGCAGATATAATCATTAATATACAATAAATACGATTATTCTTATAAAACTTCTTTAAATTATTCATTTCATTTCACCTTCAAATATATTAATATTATATAATAATTTGTATATAAAAAAAAGAGATGTTAGTTTATTTCTAACATCTGCTTTTTTATACATTTATCATTTCTTTAAACTTTTCTTCATCCCATATTTCAATTCCAAGTTCAACTGCTTTAGTATATTTAGAACCAGGATCAACTCCTGCTATAACAACATTGGTTTTCTTTGATACTGAACCAGATACATTACCACCTAAGTTTTCAATTATTCTCTTTGCTTCATCTCTAGTAAATTCATTTAATCCACCAGTTAATACAAATGTCTTATCAGTGAAATATGTTTCTTCAGTTGTTTCTTCTCCAAGATAATCCATATTTAAACCTAAGTTTTTAAGTTCATTTATTGTTTTAATATTATCTTCATCTTTAAAATATTCAACTACTGATGTAGCAATTACATCTCCTACATCTTTAATATCTCTTAATTCTTCATATGTAGCATTTATTAAATTATCAATATTCTTATATTTTCTAGCTAATATCTTAGCTGTCTTAGCACCTACATATCTTATACCTATTGCAAATAATAGTTTTTCTAAAGAATTAGATTTACTTTCTTCAATTGAATTAAATAAATTAGTTAATGATTTTTCACCATATCCTTCAAGTAATTTTATTTGTTCAGTAAAATCACTTATACGATATATATCAGGGAATGATTTAATATAACCTAAGTTATAGAAATCTTCTATAATAGCATCTCCTAAACCAGTAATATTCATTGTTTCTCTAGCAACAAAATGAATTAGTTTTTCTATATCTTGTTTAGGGCATTTATCATTTGTACAATAATAAGCTGCATCTTTTTTAGTTAATTTTTCACCACATATAGGACATTTATCAGTCATCTTAAATGGTACTTCATTAGGAGTTCTCATTTCCATGACTACTGATTCTACTCTAGGTATTACATCTCCTGCTTTTTTTATCTTAACTGTATCACCTATTCTTATATCTTTTTGGATACAATAATCTTCATTATGAAGAGTTGCTCTAGATATTAATGATCCCATGACCATGACAGGCTCTAATACTGCATTAGGAGTAACTTGTCCTGTTCTACCAACAGTAAATATAATATCTTTTAATTTTGTTTGTACTTCTTCTGCTGGGAATTTATAAGCTACAGCCCATTTAGGATATCTTATAGTATTGCCCATGATTTTATGACCTTCTAAATCATCAAGTTTAATAACTACACCATCTATATCATATTCAAGTGTTGGTCTTTTTTCTCCCATCTCATGAATATAATCCATTAGTTCATCTATATTATTAACTATTCTATTATTAGGATTTGTTCTAAATCCTAAATTCTTCATAAACTCTAATGCTTCATGATGAGTTTTTATTCCGTAGTCTTCAGGGTTAGGTAAATGATATATCCATACCTCTAGATTTCTTTCAGCAGCAATCTTACTATCCAATTGTTTAATAGATCCTGCAGCTGCATTACGACAATTCTTTAATAATGGTTCTCCATTAGCTGATCTTTTTTTATTTAAGTCTTCTAATGTCTTCTTAGACATATATATTTCACCACGAACTTCAATGTCTATTGGTTCAGATAATTTACGTGGTACTTCTTTTATTGTTTTAACATTATTAGTAATATTTTCTCCTTCTACTCCATTACCACGAGTAGCAGCAGATACTAATACACCTTGTTCATATCTTAAAGAAACAGATAAACCATCTATCTTTAATTCAGCTACATATTTTGGATTACTAATTTCTTTTTTTATTTGTTTATCAAAGTTATATATTTCATCTTCATTAAATACATCTTGTAATGACATCATAGGTATTTTATGAGTTATCTTATCAAACTTATCTAATACTTCTCCACCTACAAATGTTGTTGGTGAATCTTCTCTCTTCCATTCAGGATGAGCATCTTCTATTTCATATACTTCTCTTATGTAATTATCATATTCTTGATCAGTTAATGTTGTTGCATTATCCATGACATGATATTCATAATTGGCTTTAATAAGCAAGTCTACTAGTTGATTATATCTTTCTTGTGTCATTATGTATCACCTATATATATTATATCAAATATTTAATAGTTTTTATTTTAATTATTAATAAAAATAAAATAAAAAATGGAACTATTACTAGTTCCATAAATTATTTGGATATACTCCTTTATTTATTTCATTCATAATAAATTCTTTTAATACTTCAGCATCTTCTTTATATGTCATACCTATCCAAATAGAATCTGTAGGTATATCTTTTATAGTTACACCTTCCTTAATGGAATCATCCATTATATCAGGTAATAACATTTCATAATCCATAAGATTATCTTTATGTTTTATAAAGTCTTCTTTCATGTCATTAGTTATTTTAGTTATGATGTCAGGAGTAAATCCATTCATTAACATAGAACATGAATTACTCTTTTCAACATAGAATTCTTCTTTATTTTTATCTAATGGTACACATTTAACTTTATCACCTTCTAGAGTACATGATGATTCAATTATTTCACTTATAATACCATCTTTAGATTTAATAACTCCTCTTTTAACTGCTCCATTTGTAGATAATGTATCTGCTACATGATAACCAATTACAGAATAACAATTATCTTCTAATGCTTCACTTAAATCTTTAAAAGCTTTATCTCCATAGAAGTCATCTGCAGTAATAACTCCAAAGTTACCTTCTATTTCATTTCTTGCACAATAAATTGCATGTGCTGTTCCCCATGGTTTAACTCTACCTTCAGGTACAGTAAATCCTTCAGGTATATCTTCTAGTTTTTGGAAGGCATATCCTACTTTAATTTTACCTTCAATACGCTTACCTATTGTTGATTTAAATAGATCTAAGTATTCTTCTCTAATAATAAATACTACTTTAGTAAATCCATACCTAATTGCTGAATATACTGAATAGTCCATGATGAATTCATCATTTGGACCAACTGGGTATGTTTGTTTCATACCACCAAAGCGAGACCCCATGCCTGCTGCTAAAATAACTAATGTTTTTTCCATTCTTTAATCACCTAGTTTTATTATAGTACAATAAAATAAAAATGGTATATATAAATATACCATTTATCAATTAATTATTATTTAACAAATAATAGTAATATAAAACTAACTATCCCAACAAGTAATAATATTTTTAAAATAAGATTCTTTTTCATATTATTGTTCTCCTTTATTAGTCTTCTTATTAGGACATTTTATAGTTTTTCCTTTTTTAGGATTCATAATACAGTCTTGAATATCTTTGTTACTACAATATGAACAAGTGCACTCTTCTCCATTACTAGGGCAATCACATCTATAGGCTCTTGAGCACATATCTTCTTTTGATTTATTTGTTAATGAACCAATAAATAAATATAAAGTAAATATAGTAACAATTAATTGAATAACTATAAAAGAAATAATTATCTTTTTGAAGATATCTTTTTTAAATCTTTTAGATAATCTAATTGTTGAAATATATAATATTATCAACAATATTTGAATTATACGTATAACTATTAACATACAACCAACTCTATTCTAATTTCATTATAACAAAAAAAGATTTATTTCTAAATCTTTTTAATACTTTTATGATTCTTCATTAAAGTTTTAACACCTGTCTTGAAAGCAACATTTATAAGTGAACCATCTACACTTATAACAACACCAATTCCTAATGTTTCATGTTCAATAGTATCACCTTTATTGATATCATCATTGTTACCTTCAATATATAGTTTAGATTTATCTATTTTTTTACTAAATAGTAAATCATCTTTAATGTTATCAATTCTATTTAAATACTTATCATCAATTTCTTCTATAAATCTTGATGGAGGATTAGCTGTTTCTTGTCCATAAAGAATTCTTCTCTTAGCATTAGTTAAGTATAACTTAGCTTTAGCTCTTGTTATACCAACATAACAAAGTCTTCTTTCTTCTTCTATTCCTTCACTACCTTCATCAAATGAATTTGAATGTGGGAATATTCCTTCTTCCATACCAACTAAGAATACTGTATTAAACTCTAGACCCTTAGCAGAATGAATAGTCATTAGAGTAACACCATCTTCATTACCATGATTTTGATTCATCTCACTTAATAAAGTAATTTGTTCTAGGAATTCACCCATATCAACTGTATCAGCTGTTTCTTCGTATGAGGCAGATACTGATTTAAATTCTTCTAAGTTTTCAAGTCTTAAATCAGACTCTAAACTTTGTTCTTCTTCTAGTTCTTTCTTAATACCTGTTTTATCAAGTATAGCATCTATTAAATCAGTTATATTCATATTATTAGAATCTTTAATTAATGATTCAATTAATTCTTTAAACTCTAATTCTTTATTAGATGATAGTAACTTATACATACTTGTATGAGATTCTTGTGAAGCTAATTCAAGTTTATTAATAGATGTATCTCCTATACCTCTTTTAGGATAATTAATTATTCTAGTTAAAGATATATTATCATCAGGATTATATATTACTTTTAAATAAGCAATTAAATCTTTAATTTCTTTACGTGCATAGAAAGATAAGCCACCAAAGATTTTATATGGAATACCAGCTAAACCTATTTCTTCTTCTAATATTCTTGATTGTCCATTGGTACGATATAGAACAGCTATATCTTTATAACTTAATCCTTCTTTATTTAAATCTTTAATAGTAGATGCTATCTTATGAGCTTCATCAGCTCCATCATAACATCTTAAATAATTTACTTTTTCACCATCACCATTAGATGACCATAGTTTTAAATCTTTTCTATTTTTATTATTCTTAATTACACAGTTAGCAGCATTAAGAATATTATTAGTAGATCTATAATTTTCCTCTAATTTAATAGATACACATTCTGGATAATCTTTTTCAAAGTTCATTATATTTTTATAATCAGCTTGTCTAAATGCATATATTGATTGGTTCATATCACCAACTACAAATAAGTTTCTAAATTGTGAAGCTAATAATTTAGTAAATCTATATTGTACAGGGTTTGTATCTTGATACTCATCAACTAATATATATTGATATTTATCTTGATAGTAATCAAGAATATTATCATGTTCTTCTAATAGTTTAACTGGATAAACTAATAAGTCATCAAAGTCAACAGATGATGATTCATGTAATATTCTTTCATATGTGTTATAAATATTAACACACATCTTATCAAACTCAGTATTAAATAATGTATCTAATTCTTTTTGAGATAGCATCTCATTTTTTATAAATGATATTTTATTTCTTATTGCATAAGGACTAAACTTTTTAGGATCAATACTATTTTGTTTTAATATCTTTTTAATAACTGTTAATGAGTCATCTGAATCAATTATAGTAAAGTTTCTATTTAATCCTAATAGATCATAATGTTCTCTAATAATTTTTACTCCTAATGAATGGAATGTACCAATGAAAGAATATGTATCACCTATCATATTATATACTCTTTCTTTCATCTCTTTAGCAGCTTTATTAGTAAATGTAATAGCTAAGATATTTCTTGAATCTACACCATTCTTAATTAAATTAACTATACGAGTTGTTAATACTTTTGTTTTACCTGATCCAGCACCAGCCATGACTAAACATGGACCTTCCATGTGCTCTACAGCTTGTCTTTGTTGTTCATTTAAACCTTGTAATAAATCCATGTTTTCACCTTCTTGTTTATTATATCAAAAAAGATAATTTAATAATATGTTATTTTACTATACTTGATAATAAAAAGAAGTAATATTACTTACTTCTTATAGATCTATCACAATAACGTCTTACAAATGAAACTATTCTATGAATATCATTATCATGTTCAGCCATATATCCAATAAAGAATCCTGGATTAACCATCTCAAATTCTAATAGAATAGGTGTATTATTTGAATCTTTAAAGAAATCTATTCTAACTATAGGTGAAGATATATTGTATAGTTCTTCAACATAGTTAATTAAGGCATTACCCATATTTATTTCTTTAATAGATGGTTTATATTTATGTAATATTCTTTTCTTTTGGTTTGGTATTGTTCCATCTTGAATATATTCTTTAGATTGAGAATATGCTAATTCCTTATCAACAAATAACATTTGATATTCGCCATTCCATACTTCTTCCATGATTGGTTGTACTACCCAACCTTTAACTAAAGACTCTTTATATCTATAATTATCATCATACATATCATCTAAACATTTTAATGAATTAGATAATTCACCACTTACTGGTTTAATTATATATTTAGTTAAATCACCATATTTAGCTTCCATCTCTGCACGAGTTACAGTTGGTGGATATATATCAGTAGGTATTTTCTTTATACCTATTTCTTCTAATTTACTTTCATCTAAATCATTTAAATAATGTTTAGTCATTCCTTTAAGCATTGCTTTAGGATTGTTGATAACTACACCTTTATAAAAACTATTAACTGATTGTAAATATGAACGAATATTATCAAAGTTACCTTCAACACTTCCAATAACTCTAATAATCATTACATCTATCAATTCATTGATACTATCTTTATCAAATGTATATGATTGTCTATCACTCACAGAATAAATTCTCTTATATGTTTGAGTTTCTTTGTCATAGTTATCTATAGAAGTTAAATATACATGCCAACCATTTTTAGTAAAATCTATTATTTCTTCTGTTACTTCATGACTATATTTAAAGTTTGCATAACCATAAGATAAATAATTAGAATATTTATCTATTGTTTCATTATCTTTTACGTGAATTAATATGCGTTTCATCCTTTGTTGCCCCCATCATTTTAGATATGAAACTATAACCTAAATTATATCTTTCTTCTCTATCTATATTTGATAAAGATAATTCAATTAATATAGATTCACATCCATATTTATCTTGAACATATTCTCTTGCTGTTTTATCAAATACATTTATTATTTTTCTTTGTTTAACAAGTGCTCTTACAAATCTCTTTAATTGAGATTGATCAGCTAATACTTGTATATTATCAACCAAATTCTTTATATCTTCTTCTTTTGTTCTTATGTAATCTTGTTTAGTAACTTCATCACAATGAACATCTATAAATGTTTTAACTTTAAAATCTTCCATTTGAGATTTTATATGATCTATTTCTTCAATAACACCTTTAGTATTCCACATTCTATTATAATCATATCCTAATGTAAATCTATGATTACCATCTTCAACACCTTGTTCATTAACTATTGGATAAATAACAAAGCATTTATTATCATATAGTTTATTATCAATAATACTATTGATAACACCCTCAATAAAATAACTTGATAAAGTTTCACCAGGATGTTGTCTTCCTATTATGAATACTGCTTCTTTTTCTTTATCACCTATTATTATTTCTTTTAAGGCACGACTATTAATAGTTACTTCATTACTATCAATTGTTGATAAAAAAGCATCTAGGTTTTCTTTTGTATATCTAGGATAACTAGATACTTCAAACTCTTCATTAGGTTTAACTGTTATCTCTAATGAATCTTCATTTACTTCATATCTTGATTTATCTAATTTTATATAATTGCCTTTTATATTTCCAACTAAAGGAATAGCTTCAGCATTATATTGTTGATTATTAATATTCTTTAATACAATTATTCCTTCTTTATCATCATTAGATACTATAAAGTTATAATAATTAGAATATTTCTTGCCTTCTAGTTTAGGTGAGACAATTATTCTATTCTCTTTTTCTTCAATAATATCTATTGATGAACCAGGATAATTAGTTCTAATCTTCATACATAATTCCCTTTCTCACGCTTATATTAACATATATAAAAATAAAAGAAAATAAAAAAGAAGTAATATTAATTACTTCTTACTTTAGCAGATAATTTAGATTCTACTTCTTTAATAATATTATTAAATACTTGCATTACTTCTTCATCTTCTAATGTTCTAGTAGCATCTTGGAAATATAATTTATATGCCATAGATTTCTTACCTTCTTCAACATTAGGATAAAGGTCAAATATTTGAATATTAGTTAATAGTTTTCCACCAGCTTTTTTAATAACTTGTTCAACTTCTTTTGAAGTAACTTTATTATCAACAATAAATGCTACATCTTTATATATACCTGGGAATTTAGATAATTCTTTATATTTCATAGAACCTGTTCTTATAGCTAATAACTTAGTTAAGTTTATTTCCATGACATAAACATTATCTTTAGATATATTTGGATGTAATTTACCAATTATACCTACATTAGTTCCATTTACATTTATAGCAGCACTTACTCCTGGATGTAATTCAGAAGGAATATAGTCATTTATTAATAAACTATATCTTCCATCATATCCTAAGAAATATAATAATTCTTCCATTACACCTTTAATGTGGTAGAAATCAACTTGTTCTCTATGAATATCAAGAGCATATTCACCAGACATTAAGACAGCTAATTTCAATTCTTCTTTATATTCACCATTTTCATCTTTGAAGAATCCTTTAGCTAATTCAAATATAGATATATTTGGATTGTTTCTAGCTTTATTATATTTATATATTTCATTTAATGAATATAGTAAAGAATATCTTAATGTATTTCTATCTTCACTCATTGGATCATTTAAAGTAACATCAATAAATTCATCTTTAGTAAATTTATGTACTTCTGAATTAGGTATTAGAGTATAACTCATTGTTTCATTTAATCCCATGTCAGCTAATTTATGTTTAATAGCTCTTCTAGTTTTATCATATGAACCTTGAATAACATCTAATACTGGAGATTTACCTTCAATCTTATCCATACCATAGATTCTACCAACTTCTTCTATTAAGTCTTCTTGAATCTTAATATCTCTTCTTCTTGATGGTACTATTACATTTAATGATTCTTTATTATCAGTTACAGTAAATCCTAATCTTTCAAATATAGATATAACTTCCTTCTTATCTATATCAATACCTAATACAGATTTAATCTTATCAATAGTTATATCAATATTAGCATCTTCTACATCTGAATGATTATATTCAACCATACCACCAACAATAGTAGCATCAGCATACTTTTCAAGTAATGCACAACTTCTTTCTATTGCCATATATGTTCTCTTTGGATCTAATCCTTTTTCGAATCTATTAGATGCTTCAGATCTTAATATCTTCTTACTTGTTTTTCTTATTTTGATTGAATCAAATATTGCAGATTCAATAATAATATTTTTAGTGTCTTCTTCTACTTCTGTAGATAATCCACCCATTACACCAGCAAGACCAACTGATTTATCTTTATCAGATATTACTATATCTTCTGTAGATAATACTCTTTCTTGTCCATCTAGTGTAGTTAAAGTTTCATTATCATTTGCATTTCTTACAATTAATGTATCACCTAATCTATCAGCATCATAATAATGTAATGGTTGTCCTGTTTCAAGCATTACATAGTTTGAAATATCAACTACATTATTAATTGGTCTAATACCTGATGCTATTAATCTTTCTTTAATAAAATCAGGTGATTCTTTAATAGTTACATTAATAGCTTTCTTAGCTAAGAATAATGAACAATCATCAGTCTTAACATCAACTGTAAATTGTTTATTAATATCATCATTATTAGATGAATATTTTAAATCTATATCTTTAACTTTCTTATCATATATAGCACCTAATTCATATGCCATACCTAATACACTTAATAAGTCTCCACGATTAGAAGTTAATTCAAAATCTATAACTTCATCATCATAACCTAATGCTTTAATAGCATCAATTCCTACTTCAGTGTCTTGAGGTAATTCATGAATACCTTCTTTATCTTCTGGTTTTAAGAATTTATTATCTAAACCTAATTCTGCTATAGAACATAACATACCATTAGATTCTTGTCCTCTAATCATACCTTTTTTAATTTCTCCACCAGGAAGTTTAGCACCATCTAATGCAACTATTACTTTTAAACCTTTTCTTACATTAGGAGCACCACATACGATATCTAATACTTCTTTACCAACATTAACCTTACAACAATGTAAGTGATCTGAATCAGGATGATCAACACACTCAAGTACTTCACCTGTAACTAACTTTGTACAATTAATTAATGGTTGAGCACTATCATATTCATTACCTACACCTGTCATTGCTTCAGCAATATCAGTAATAGAAAGATTATCATCTAAATCAATATAATCAGATACGAATTTTCTACTTAGTAACATTATTCATCATCCTTTCTATCAAATTGTTCAATAAATCTTATATCATTTCCATATATAGTTCTTATATCTGGAATATTATATTTAAACATAGCCATACGATCTAAACCTGTACCAAAAGCAAATCCTTGATATACTTTAGGATCATATCCACTCATAGTTAATACGTTAGGATGAACCATACCAGCACCTAATACTTCAATCCATCCAGTTTGTTTACATAAAGCACAACCTTTACCTCCACACTTGAAGCATGTTACATCTACTTCTACAGATGGTTCAGTAAATGGGAAATAACTTGGTCTAAATCTAACTTGAGTCTTTTCACCTAATACTTTTTTCATCATTATTTCTAATGTTCCTTTTAAATCAGCCATAGAAATATTTTTATCAATAACAAGTCCTTCTATTTGCATGAATTGATGTGAATGAGTTGCATCTTCATCTCTTCTATAAACTTTACCAGGACATACTATTCTAATAGGTCCTTTATCAACATTTGCTTCCATAGCTCTTACTTGTGCAGTAGATGTTTGACTTCTTAATAAATAGTTTTCAACTTCATCTTTTAAATAGAATGTATCTTGAGCATCTCTTGCAGGATGACCTTTAGGTAAGTTTAATTTTTGGAAACAATTCTCATCACTTTCTAGTTCAGGTCCTTCAAATACTGTATAACCCATAGATACGAATAAGTCTTCAAATTCTTCAGTTATTCTTGTCATTGGGTGTAATGAACCTCTTTTAATTTTCTTACTAGGTAAAGTAATATCAATTGCTTCTTTATTTAATTTTTCATTTAATATAGCAGTATTAATTTCTTCTTCTTTATTAGTAATAATCTCATTAGCTTCTGTCTTAGCAACATTAACTATTTGTCCTATTTCCTTTCTTTCTTCAGGAGAATAATATTTCATATTCTTCATAAGATCAGTAATAAGACCAGACTTACCAATATACTTAGCTTTAATATCTACTATATCTTGTGGTGTTTTAACTGATTCAATATCTTTCTTTAATTCAGTTAAGATAGTTTCTACTTTCTCTTTCATAAGAGCCCTTCTTTCTAAAAAATAAAAAGACCATGACATAGGAACGAAACTACTCGTGGTACCATCCTACTTCATGATCAATCAATCACCTTTAATACTTAACGCGTATACACGATTAATACTCCAAGGTTGAAATTCATTATATATCTTATCTAGGAAACTCTCAGCTAATAATTTCCATTCTCTTTAGATAACTTATATATAACTAATAAGTCCTCTTCTTTGCATTACAATCAGTATTTTAGTATATTTAATTGATTAAGTCAATTAAACATTATGATTATTACAGAATACATTACTTAATTTATCCATTATCTCTTCTCTAGAGAATGGTTTAGGTATGTAATCTATAAATCCATCTTCCATATATTTTTCTTTTGCACCTGATAAGGCATCAGCTGTTAAAGCAATAGTTGGAATATTGAATTCTTTTTTCTCTTTTAATTTACTCATTGTTGTTACACCTGACATATGTGGCATCATGATATCCATTAAAATAAGATCATATTCATATCCATATTTAACTTTCTCTAAACACTCTTTACCAGAGTTACATGAATCAATTATTAATCCTAAATCTTTTAATGATTTCTTAGCAACTTTAATATTAAGATCACTATCATCAACTATTAATACTCTCATACCTTTGAAAGCATTAATATCATATTTAGGTCCTTCATTTTCAACAACTGAATCTCTAGACATCTTATATATCTTTTGTGGTAAAGTTACCATGAATATAGAACCTACTCCAAATTGAGATTGAACATTAATCTTACCACCCATCATTTCAACTAATGATTTAGTTATAGCAAGACCTAATCCAGTACCTTCAGCTGTAGTATTTCTTTCTACATCTAATCTTTCAAATTTAGTGAATAATTTACTTATATCTTCAGCTTTAATACCTCTACCTGTATCTTGGCAAGTAATAACTAATTTAGATGTATCTTTTTCATTTATACATTTAACACTTAAATCGATAGATCCTTTATCAGTAAACTTAATAGAATTAGTTAATAAGTTATTAACTATTTCTTTTACTTTAATCTTATCTCCAATTAATTGATAAGGTATATCTTCAGACATATTTAAATTAAACTCAATATTCTTATCACCAATTCTTGCAGTTGTAATCTTACATAGATTATTTATTTCTTCAACAAAATTATATGGTTCATCAACAATATCCATTCTATTAGCTTCAATCTTATTAATATCTAATATATTACCAATTATTTCTAATAATGTTTGCGAAGCTGACATGATATCTTGTGAATTCTCATATACTTCTTTAGGTACTTGATCTTTATAACTTAAAGTATCAGATGATAATCCAACAATAGCATTCAATGGAGTTCTTATTTCATGAGACATACTTGATAAGAAATCAGATTTAGCTCTGTTAGCTTTCTCTGCTTCATCTCTTGCTAATTGTAATTTAGAAACTATTTTTACATCAGGATTTTCAATAGTAAAATACATAACCAATAAAGCAAAAGTAGTACAATATGTTTCAGATATAACTTCAGGATAATTAACAGTTAAAGCTATACCAAAAGCGAATAATACTATCAATATACATAAAGGTAATATTTTATCTATATGATGATTATTATCAAAGAAGTATTTAACTGAGAAACAAAATAGTATTACGAATGCAACTATGACTGCTGTAATAGCAGAATAGAAAGATGGTCCTCCCACTTCTATTACTTCTCCATAATTGCTAGTTTCAACTGGTAATAAAACAGTACCAGCTAAGAATATAATAGTTAAAAATAAATTTAATTTATTAAATATTTTTCTAGTAAGCTCATGATTTAATTTAGTTATATAAATAATATACTTAACAAAATAATAAGCTATTAGTATTAATAAAGATAAGTGAACTTTTTGTATATATCCTACAAAAGTATTTAATTCTGGAGCAATCTTAGCAATAATGTATCCTAATGTGGCATTAACATTGAATAGTAAATTAACTATTAATAAAGAACCATATATCTTTACTTCCTTATTATCTACTCTTTCTTTAGTAAAAAAAATACAAAATAAAAATAATGCTATAAAGGCAGAACCACCTGGTAACCATACTCCACTCATCTATTATCACCATTTTAATTTTACCACAATAACATTATTTTTTGTATTATAAATAAGAAATATCTTTTAAAGCTTTTATAGCAACTTCACTTGGTCTATATAATTCTTTAACTATATTTGTTATTTTATAGTAAGAAGGAACATCTCTCATCATGAAATCTATTCTTTCTTTATATTTATCTAAAGCAAATGGATCATTCTTAAACTCTTCTTCTGTTGGTTTAGCTCCACCATATATTGCCCAGATTTCTTTCTTTAATCTAATCATTTCATCTCTTATTAAGAATGATAGATCTTCTGCATCTCCTAAATTTGTACCATTAGTTAATACAGTATTACCTATATTAACTATATAGTTTTTTATACCATCATTTTCATATTGTTCCAAACTGATTGGTACTATATTAGCATTTGTTTTTATAGCTCTCTTAGCAAAACCTGGATGTATTTCACCTACTGGTGCAATTGGATCTATACAATAACCTGCTTCAGGGAATAATAAACAATTACCACCTTGTCTTAATACTTCAGTTTCTCTTTCATTAGCATATCTTCTATCTTCTTTTACATCATGATCAAACCATGTAACACCCATAAGTCTTAACATGATACCATCTATATCTTTATAAGATACTCCTGGATCTGACATTAAAATATTAGCATTCTCATTAATAGCTTGAACTACTGACTCGCAGTCATATCTACCCATATGAGTTGCTGCATATATTTTAGGATGTTTCTTTAATTCATAAGGATTACCTTGATCTTTATATCTAGATATATAATCTAATGTAATATTTCTATCATCATTTAAGATAGTTACTTTTCTCTTACCTGCAAGAGCATCCAGCATTAAAATAACTTTAACTACACCGTATAAAGCCTTACGAATTTGAATCCCCTTTACTAAGTCATGATTTTCTAGTTGTATTTTTCTTAATTGTTGATAATAATCAACTACTTCTTCAAGAGTCATTTTAAAGTATATATCATATAAACTTTTCTTTTTAAAATCACCCATATAAATACCCCTTTAATTGATTGTATATTATACTACTAAAGATACAAATATGCAAAAAAGCACATGTTATATGTGCTTTTAATATTCACCATTTTTATTGAAGAAAACATCATACCATTGTATAAAGCAATAAATACTCCATATCTTTCTATAGTTATCATGTTTCTTATTAATATGGTCTTCTAACATTTTAAGTAATTTATCTGTCTTAAAATAAGTATTAGCTATATCAGTCTTGAATGCATTTTCTATTTTAGTATATACATCTTCATCTCTTATCCAATCTCTAATTGGTACAGGAAATCCTAACTTCTTCTTATCAGAAGCTGATGTAGGTATTACACTTTTAGATGCATCTCTCATAGCTATTTTAGTATTAGTCTTAGATACTTTATATTCCATAGGTAATTTAGATGCTACTTTAAATACTTCTATATCAGTAAAAGGAACTCTTCCTTCTATTGAATTTGCCATAGTCATTCTATCACCTTTTTGTAAAATATCTTTCATAAACCAGAAGTAAAGATCTACTCCTTGCATTTTATTTAATTCATTTTGATCTTTATAGATATCAAATATAGGTTTAGTTATATCTTTATTAGCTATCTTTTGTTTCTTCTTTAATATTCTTTTAACTTCTCTTTCTTCCCAGATAGGATTTACTCCTACATATCTATCTTCTAATTTAGTACCATTTCTTACAATAAAATTAATACCTCTCATCTCTGGAAGTAATCCACCTATTAAAGCAGCAATCCTTCTTAAGAAGAATGGTATTCTTTTATATCCATTGAAACTAACTGCTGTCTTATAAACATTATAACCACCAAAGAATTCATCAGCACCTTCACCAGATAATACAACTTTTACATCTTTTGAAGCTAAATTAGCAACAAAGTATAATGATTCAATTGCAGGATCTGAAGATGGTTCATCCATATGATACATAATCTTTTTAATAGATGCCATATATTCATCTTTATCTATTATTCTCTTTTTATTAGTTATACCTAATTCTTTAGCTAATTCTTCTGTATATGATGTTTCATCATATTTCTTAATTGCATATGATGCTGTATAAGTTTTATTAGGTTTAGCTAATGAAACTAAATAAGATGAATCTACACCTGAAGATAAGAATGATCCTACTTCTACATCTGCTATCATATGATATTTAACAGATTCATCCATGATATCAGCTATTTCTTTAACAGTCTTTTCATAGTCTTTTTTAGTTGGATTGAATTCAGGTCTATAATATCTTTTAATATCTAACTTACCATCTTTATATATTAAATAACATCCAGCATCTAATCTATATACACCTTTAAAGAATGTTTCTTCTGTAGGAGTAAATGAGAATCTTAAATAATTAGGTAAGATATCTTCATTAAACTCTTTTATAAAATCAGGATGATCTAAAAATGCTTTTATTTCTGAAGCAAAGATAAAACAATTATTATCATTATAATAATAGAATGGTTTAATACCAAAGTGATCTCTTGCACAGAATAATTCCTTATTCTTTTTATCATATATAGCAAAAGCAAACATACCTCTTAAATGAGATAACATATCTTTACCCCACTTAATATATGCAGCTATTAATACTTCTGTATCACATGTAGTCTTAAAATCATACTTTAATACTTTCTTTAAATCTTGATAATTATATATTTCTCCATTAAAAACAATTACATATCTATCATCATTAGAGAACATTGGTTGTGCTCCACCTTTTAAATCTATAATAGATAATCTTCTATGTCCAAGTGCAATATAATCATCAACATAATAACCTTTACCATCTGGTCCTCTATGTTGAATTCTATCACACATATCTTTTATTATTTCTTTTTTGTTGTCGTGTAAGTCTATACTTCCAGCTATTCCACACATAGTCATCACCTATACAAATTATACCATATTCAATTTGCGTGGGTGTATTTATTTTGTTATAATGTGTGTAGAATAGAGATGATGATATGAAATTATTTGATATTATTATAGAAAATAAGAAATATGAATTTGTAAATTCAATACACTTAAATGGAAAGAACTATGTTGCTTATACTGACAAGAAGAAAATCTATATAAGTGAATTTGTTGTAGAAAATGATAATGTCAGCTTTATTGAAATAGACGATGAA
Organism: uncultured bacterium; assembly: GCA_946643435.1. Taxonomy (GTDB): domain Bacteria; phylum Bacillota_I; class Bacilli_A; order RF39; family UBA660; genus UBA6985. The sequence continues at coordinate 14,227 of CAMPCD010000007.1, read as the reverse complement.
ACATTTAATAAAGTAAAGGAGGCCATGTCATTATGAATAAATACGAAGTCTTATTAGGTGAAGGTCGTAAACCATATATTAAAATAACTAGAAAAGATAAATCAATAGAAGTACTAGAAGGATTAGATGTTATTAAATTCCTAAGTCGTATTGATGAAAGTATATATGGAAGAAAAGATAGAATGAATCCTTTATATGAAAAAGATCAAAAAGGAAGAACTCTTATATATATAAATAAGGTTACAGGAAAGAATATAAGAATACCTCATTACCAAGTAACTACTACACAATTAATGAAATTATATGAAGAATATAGACAAGAATATGAACATGATAAAAATATGGAAGTAGTTAAAGGTGTTGCTAAAACAGGAGCAATAATGATTGGTGGTCTTGCTTTATTAACTATGTTACAAACTGCTCAAAAAGAAGCAGACTTAGAACATACTGCAAGATTTGATGAAGAAACATATAAAGAATATAACATTAAACAAATAGATGAAATAGAAAATGAATACCATTGGGACGGCAATGATGAAGAAGATCATCATAAAAAAGAAATTTTCGAACCTATAGAACCTTATACTGTAAGTGGTAATGATGCTTCTATATTTGAACCTATTCCAGAAGAAGAAAAACCTTATGAAATAGAAGAAGACATTGATGAAAAGAAGGAAGACCCTAGTATTATTATTCCTAAAGATTCAATAGATGAGCGCGAACATCCACTAGAGTATCCAGAACCTCCTGAAACTCCAGTAGTACCAAGTGAATCAAAGGAAAACACAAATACAAATGAAAATAGAAGTATGGATAGTTATGCTGATCCAGCAACAAATATGAGCATTATAGATGTTGATCAATCAATGATTACTGATGAAGGTAAAATTGAACAAAATAAACAATTAATGACTGAAATTGGTAATGCTTCAAGAAAGACTGGTATATCATATAACATTCTTAATGATGTAATTAGCCAAGAATGGAGTGGTAAGGAAAAGAATATCATGCATATCATTCCTGAATCATGGATGGATCAAGTTATTACATTCCATAACTATGAAAAAGATATAGATCAAACATTTGTTATAACTGAAGAACCTAGCAAATGGGCTGGTAAAGTAGATTTTACAATTACTAAAGCAGAATTAGAAAATAGACAAACAAATATTAATGTAGGTGCTGATTTAATTCAATATTGCTTAAAAGAATTTGACTATAATATATTATTAGGATTACAAGCATATAATAATGGTATTAATGCAGTTAAGAATACATTAGAATATACTTCTTCAAAAACTGGTGTTTCAGCGGAAAATATTATTAATGATCCAACAAACACAACATGGATGACTTATGTACCTTATGTAATTAATAATGGTGATCCTAACTATGCTAAGAATGTATTGAAAAGAGAAACAGACTATGATTACATGTTTAGTATAACTGAAGATGATATGGAAAATTATTCAGATTACATGGTTGCATTGAATGATTCAGTAGATAAAGTATATACTGTTCAATCAGTAAGTGATAATGGAGAAATAGAACAAGAATCTCAAGGATATAAACTAAGATAAAAAAAGATATCAAATGATATCTTTTTTAGTTTACATCAGTTTACATCAATAAGACAGCAAATATACAAAAGATGTTTACATCAACAATAGTTTGATTTATTCTTATAATAGAAGGAGTGATATTATGGCATTATCTATTAAGAATGCTTCATACGGTCGTGATACAGCCGGTAAAAAGAAATTAGTTTCAGATTTACAATCAGATATTGATGCAGCAATTAAAGTATTAACTGGCGCAGAATATAATAAAGTAAAAACTACAGTATCAAATTATTGGGTAGGTGCAGATGCTAATGAATTCAAAACATCATTGCAATTAACAGCAAACGAATTAGCTGCACTATTTAAAACATATAAAGCAACAATTCAAAAAGCTATGGATACAGACTCAAAACAATTTGCAAGCATGCAAAGTAAGAATGCTTCAGTTGTAAGTAGTTCTAGAAAAGCTATTAGATAGGAAGGGTGAATTAAATGGCAACTAAATCAAGTACAACAGGTATTAATACTGAAGGTATTGGAAAAATAAAATCAGCTATTGATGCATATAGAAAAGCAGTATCAAAGAAATGTGATGTAAGTGCTAAAGCAAGTTTAATTACATCTGCTGTTAAAGGAACTACTTCTGAGCAAACTTTAAAGCAAATGGCTTTAGCTATTGATACTAAGATGAAAGAATATATTCGTCAATTAGATCAATATGATCAATTATTAGATTCAATGAAAACATTATATACTGCTAATGATGAAAGCAATACTTCATTCAGTGAAGTTACTAAGAATTTAAATGTATAATAAAAAGAGTTCAAGTGAACTCTTTTTTTATTGGTTTGATATCAAAACTAATCTTGTTCCATTCCTTATATTTGTATTTATTAATAAGGTATCAACATTATATAATTCTTTAGTATCGACATTAAATAAACCATTGGTATTAGATAATGGAAAATCTCCATTAGTTAATTCATTAATAGATTTATTTAATAATAGTATTATATTACCAATCTTTCTATTAACTGGTAAATATAAATCAAATGACTTGCCTATTTCAGGAACAATTAGATCAACTAATACTTTATTATCCATTAATCCTCCTCTTCCCCTTCTACACCAACACCTTTAAGTGTAAGGGCATTACCATTTATGATTACATATGTTTTATTATCTATCTTAGCTAATGGATCAATTTGACTAATATTAGCTACATTAAACACTTTATTTCTATCAATATCATCACCGAAATAAATACCATTATTATGATCTATTACACTTAATATATCTTCATCTTGTAATTCTTGAACTCTTTCAATATTATCAACTAATATGAAATATTGATTATTCAATTGTTCTGCATTAAGTAATATCTTCTTATATAATACATATTCATCTTCATTTAATAATCCATCTGCTACACTGAAACCTAATAAGAAATTAATTGTAGGTTGTGTTGCTTGATTAGATAAGATTTCATTAAATGGTTCTACATAATCTACATTATAATAAGTTGCATTACCTTCAAAACTAATACATGATGCTATATCAAATAGATTAATCTTAATATTAGGTATAGTATCCATTAAATCTATAATAGTACCTAAGAATGAAATATTATTAATAACTTCTTCACCTGTAATTACATTAATCTTTTTATTAGTGAAGTTATATTTAATCATCTCTGCTGTTTCTATCTCAAATCCAACAGGTACTTCAGTTACAGATTTAACATCTTTTTGTAATGTTTCAAGTGTAGTTGACTTAGGCATAACTTTAATACTTCTTACTTTAGCTTTATATAAATCTAAATATTTATTACATGTTTGTCTAATAGTTTCATTAATATCATCTTTAAGATTAATATAAGCTGTTTGGAATTCACATGCTTCATCTTCTACCATACCAATACCTCTACCATATTGACTACCAGGTATTAATCCCATTGGTGCACCTAATATATATTGATAATCATATGGATCAGCTGTCTTAAGTATCATCTTATTTTCGAAATATTCTAATGTTGTACTTCTTACAGAGTTTGTAGATACAGTAGTTATTAAGAATACAATACCATATTTACTACCTTCTCTTAATAAATGAACTAAGTAATCATTATATTCTTCACAGTTTTCCATGAATGCTTCATATGCATTAATAACTGTAAGAATTAATGGTGCTTTAGTTGGACTCTTTAAATTATAATAATCAAAGTCTCCACGATAATCAGCAAATAAATCTTTTCTCTTCTTTATTTGTTTTTCTAAATATAAGAATAAAGTCGCTACTTTCTTAGGTTCGTCTGAAGTTATGTAATTACCTACATGAGGCATTCTTTCGAATGGTCTTAATACTTCTGAACCAAAGTCTATAATATACATGTTTAATTCTTGAAGTGTATGAGCTACACATAAAGAATAAATAAATGTAGTAGCTAATAATTCTTTACCAGAACCAGTAGAACCAAATACCATAGTATTACTATGATTAATATTTAATTTAAATAAACCTTGTTCTTGTTTTGCTGGTTTATCATATTCACCAACTATACCTTCAAATTTAAATTGTTGAGGTCTAAAAGCATATTTTCTGAATAGGTTACCTAAGTAAATAAATTCAGGAATATTAGGTAACCATAAATTCTTAAATTCAATATTTTCATTAACAGCTGTTTGATATAAGTAATCAACTATATTAGATAATTGATCTCCACAATCAACTTTATCAGATTTTACTTCATCCACAACTGATTTAATAATAGTACCTTCATTATTAACAAAATCAATTGAATCATTTACTTTTGATAATATTACATCTTTAGGAACATATTTTTCACCAGACCATGCTGATTGTCCTAATTCAAATATTTCATCATTACCTACTTGTAAGTAGAATCTACCAGCTTCTTTAATCTTAGAAGCATCATCTCTTTTTAATACTTCAACAGAGTCTTCCGATGATTGAACTTTTAAACAAACCTTAAATCTTGAGTTAGACCAGATTTGATCATTTACAACACCTGCAGGTTTTTGAGTTGCAAGTATTAAATGAACACCTAATGAACGACCAATACGAGCAGTTGATACTAATTCATCCATGAATTCAGGTTGTTGTTGTTTTAACTCAGCAAACTCATCACTTATTATGATTAGATGTGCCATAGGTTCAGATACTTTACCTTCACGATATAATCTTTGATATTTATAAATATCAATAGTACCTCCACCAGCTACATCTCTTGCTTCATTAAATACTCTTTGTCTTCTTTCAAGTTCAGATTTGATAGACACTAAAGTTCTATGCATTTCAGATTTATCTAAGTTAGTTATTGTACCAACTAGATGTGGAATCTTTATATTCTTATCTCTCTTTTCAAAAGCTCCAGCTAGTCCTCCACCTTTATAATCAATAAGTACAAATTGTACTTCATATGGATGGTAATTAATCGCAAGAGATAATATTAATGTCATGATAAATTCAGATTTACCTGAACCAGTAGAACCAGCAATTAAACCATGTGGTCCATGAGCTTTTTCATGTAAGTCTAAACCTATTAATTTATGATTCTTTTGCATTCCTAAAGGAGCATTTAAAGATGTTGTAGGATCATTATCTTTCCATCTAGTAGTGATATTTAAATGTTCTATCTTTCCAACATTATACATTTCTAGGAATCCTAATGATGTAGGAATAGATGATTCAACATCATGTGATGCTACAGGTATATTAGCAGCTACTCTAGAATATGCAGCTATATCATTATTAGATAAATAATCTGCTCTAAATGATACATTAGTACCATCTATAACATTCTTATCAAATAAACCTGATATTTCATCTCTTATTACTACGAACTTGTCTAATCTACTTGGAATATTCTTAATACTATTAGCAAATACTAATAAAGAGAATCCTAAATTAACACCTGAATTAATTACTTTATTAATAAAAGGAATACTCTTAATAGAATTATAATCATCAGTAACTATTAAATAATAATCATCAAACTTTTTATATAATTCATTTTTATTAATGTCATTATTGTCATCAGCTTGATAAACAGAAGTTACTTCAATTCTTCTTTTATATTCTTGCTCTAAATACATAGATAATTGATTTATTTCATTTTCATCAACTGCAAACAATCTCTTATCATGATTAGCATTCCAGTTATGAGTAGTATATTTTAAATAATCCCATTTATCTTTATTCTCTTCTTTAGTAATTAATACTATCTTTAAATCTATTGAACTATAGTAGAATAATAATTGTAACATGATAGTATTAATATATTCATAAACTTTATTAGTTTCATTAACAATAGGAGTGATTCTATTATTTAATAATGAAATACTAATTGGAACATTAGGTAGCTCATAATTTTTATTAACCATATCAGCTACCATATCTTTTAGATTATCATCATATAGATTAAACTCTTCAAGATTAGCTCCAACATGTAATGATGCGGGAACATTACCAACACCTAATCTAACTGATAAGAAATCAGGATCAATTATTTCTCTACTCCAGAAAGCATAGCCTTTAGATAACATTTGTTTTTCTACTTTATCTATAGGTAAATGTTTATCATTTAAGATATTAGATTGAGATTTAATAGCTAAATCTATTTCATTCTTTTTAGTCTCTAAATATTTTTTATATCTCTTTTGTCTTAATCTTTCTTTTTTGTTTGAAACATGTTTTTGATATAAATCTAAAAGTATAGGCATGAATATACATGAAAATAACATTAAACCTGCAATACCTATTTCTAAGTAATTAGTTAACTTATCTCCTTCACCTGCCATCATGTTTCTTACAGCATTTATACCAGACATACCAGCAGATGCAGCAACTACCATGGAAGTACCTAAAGTAAAGATAATTGGTAGAGATTCATATTTTTCTTTATCAGGTGGGGTTTCAATATGAATATCTACATTTTTAATAAAAGTACTTTGAGTTGGTGTATGGAAAAATAATTGAGATTCATCATACAACTTTGTATTTCTTTCAGATTCAGTTACTTTAGTGTATTTATCAGCTTCTTGAAATACTAAATTACTTGCTTGTAATCCATTTAATGTAACTTTATTAGATGGATTATTAACTTTAATAAAGTTACCCATCCAAATAATCCTTAAGCCGTATATAAATATTACATCACCAAGTTTTAATGTTTGGGATTTAATCGCTTTATTATTAACATAAACTAAAGCATTTTCAGCTGCTGTAATTACTCCTGTATCATTTGCTATTTTAATAGATGCATGAGGATCTTTAATTAATCCATCACCATATTGAATAGTTGTATTATTAGACATACCTATAGTAACTTCTGATAGTTCAGTTATTGAACAAACTGAATATTTATCTATACCAGGAGAAGCAATAACAGTTACTTCCTTATTAACAACTTTATGATGAATAGTAAATATAGTGTAGTCATTTAATTCTACTTTATCTACTAATTGACCATTTAAAGATATATCCATATTTTTAGAAGATGATAAAAACCATTTATCATTTTGTTTATTAACAGTTATTATTTCATTCCTATAATTAATATTAAAAGTTTTTTGAGAAGATGGTAACTCATATGATTTTAAAGCCAATTCATCTAAGATAATTAATTTCATATTTCCCACCTTCTATTCTATATAAGATTATATCATTTTTATAAACAATATTAAATAAAAAACTATCACATAAGTGATAGTTCTTTTAATCAAATTTAAAATTTAATACTTCTTCTATTTCTTGACCATCTGTATATATTTTATTAGTATGTTCAACTAATGTTTTTTCACAGTGTTCTTTTAATTTTAAAGTATCATCATTATAGTTATCTAATAATCTTAAAGCATCTAATACAAGATGATATCTATCAATCTTATTTAATACTCTCATATCAAATGGAGATGTAATAGTACCTTCTTCTTCATATCCATGGATAATATCAAATCTATGAGTTCTTTCATATATTAATTCTTCTACTACATTAGTATAACCATGGAAGTTAAATATAATAGGTTTATCAGTAGTAAATAAATCATTGTAATTATCTTCTGATATATTTTCTAGTTTTAATAAATCTACTACATTAACTACTCTAACTTTAATACCATGTTCTCTTAACATTTTAGATGCAGCTAATACTTCAAGTGTTGGAGTATCTCCAGCACATCCTAATACTATATCAGGATTCTCATCAGATGCAAAATCAAATATACCTATTCCATTTTGACAATGATTAATAGTTTCTTCATAATTTAACCATTGAAGTCTTGGATGTTTAGATGCAACTATTGTATTAATCTTATTTTTATCTTGTAAGCATTTATTCATAACATATATTAAAGAGTTAGCATCATATGGTAAATATACTGATACCATATCTCTTTTTCTATTTAATACATGATTTATAAATCCTGGTTCTTGGTGTGTATATCCATTATGGTCTTGTTGCCAACAATGAGATGTAAGAATAATATTTAATGCACTTATATCTTCTCTCCAATCAAGTTCAGAACACATTTTAAGCCATTTACCAAATTGAGATACCATTGAATCAATAACTCTAGCAAATGATTCATATGAAGCAAAAACGCCATGTCTACCAGTTAATAGATAAGCTTCTAATGCACCTTCAGCAAAATGTTCAGAAAGATATGAATCTAATACTCTACCATATGGAGCTAAGTGTTCATCAACATCTTCATTTATAGATGATAACCATTGTCTATTAGTAGATTCAAATACATGATTTAATCTATTTGATAAAGCTTCATCTGGGCAGAATATTCTAAAGTTTTTATTAGCTTCATTTAGTTTTATTACATCTCTTAAATATTTACCTAATTCCATCATATCTGATGCTTCAACTTTACCATGATTTTCTTCAATCATATAATCTTTAATATCAGGTAATACTAATTCTCTTAAAATCTTTCCACCATTAGCTTCTGGTCTTGCACTCATTCTCTTATTACCTTTAGGTAAGAATGATACTATTTCTTCCATTGGAGAACCATCATCATTGAATAATTCTTCTGGTTTATATGATTTTAACCAATTATCTAATTTCTTTAAATCTTCTTCTTTATCTATAGTAAAAGGAATTTGATGTGCTTTAAATGATCCTTCTACTTCTTTAGGTCCAGTCCAGCCTTTAGGTGTACGTAGAATTATCATAGGCCATCTATAATTCTCTAATACTTCTGTATTAATAGCTTTTTTCTTTAATTCTTTTATTTCAGTTATAACTTTATCCATGGTATTAGCCATATCTTCATTCATTTGGTTAATATCATCACCTTCAACAAAGTAAGGATTCCAATTGTAACCTCTGAATAAATCAGTTAAATGTTCATGATCCATCTTACCTAATACTGTAGGGTTAGATATCTTATATCCATTTAAATGTAAGATAGGTAATACTACACCATCAGTGATAGGATTAATAAATTTATTAACATTCCATCCTGTTGCAAGTGGTCCTGTTTCAGCTTCACCATCACCTACAACACATGTACAAATTAGATTTGGATTATCTAATACTGCACCAATTGAATGAACAAGTGAATAACCTAATTCCCCACCTTCATGTATTGATCCAGGACATTCAGGAGATACATGTGAAGATACTCCACCTGGGAATGAGAATTGCTTAAATAAACGTTTTAATCCTTCTTCATTTTGAGGAAAACCTTCATATACTTCTTGATATGTTCCATCTAAGTAAGCATTAGTTACTTCTGCTTCACCACCATGACCAGGTCCAATTATATACATCATATCTAATCCATATTTAGATATTACTCTATTACAATGCATAAGAATAAAGTTTTGACCAGGAACAGTTCCCCAGTGTCCAACTAATCTTGGTTTAACATCTTTCATATTTAATTTTCTTTTTAATAATGGATTATCTAATAAATATAATTGTCCTACAGACATATAATTTACTAAATTAAAATATTTATTAAGTTGTTCAACTTCTGTTCTAGTTACCACATTAACCACTTCCCTATTATATTAATATTATACCATTTAAATAGGCTAATAAATAATAAAAGAATAGTCCTTTACAACTATTCTTATACATTATTTTTGTTTAGTTATATTTTTTAATAATGAAGCTTTCCAACTGTAATTAATGTACATTAAGAATCCTGATCCATAAGCACTTAATGCAGCTACAGCAAATGCTGGGAAGAAATATAAACATTCTTCTTCATCACACATTCCTGCGATCAATAGAATAAAAGCAGTTACTCCACATATTCCTGCAATTACATTACAAGTAAGTCTGGTTCTTGATGCATATCTATAAAGTGTCGTTACCAATTCTTTATCATTTTCCATAAAAAACCTTCTTTCCACTTATAGAATACATCTAAGACTCTAAAAAGTAAATAAAAAGAGTTCTTAGTATAACTCTACAGAACTCTTTGCATCTAATGATAAATCAGAGAATTCACCTTTTAAGTATTTAGGATATGCAGCACATGCTATCATAGCAGCATTATCTGTACAATACTTCATAGGAGGAATACATAAATCTACATTCTCTTCATTACATAGTTTTTGCATTTCTTCTCTTAAGAATGAATTAGCTGAAACACCACCAGCAACTATTACACCTTTTATAGTATCTTTATATTCATGTAATGCAATTCTTGTCTTTCTTACTAATTCATCAATAGCTACATCTTGGAAAGATCTAGCTAAATCATATTTATTGATTTCTTCTCCTCTTTGTTCAGCATTATGTTTAATGTTAATAACTGCTGACTTTAAACCAGAGTATGAGAATTCTAATTCTTTATTATTCATAGGTATTGGTAAATCATATGTATGATTACCTTGTTTTGCATATTTTTCAACATTAGGTCCACCTGGATATGGTAAATCCAATACTCTTGCAACTTTATCATATACTTCACCTATAGCATCATCTTTAGTTGAACCTAATACTTTAAACTTATAATCAGCTTCCATTAGAACAAGTTCTGTATGACCTCCTGATACAACAAGAGCTAAACTAGGAAATTCTATTGGTTTAACTAAGTTATTAGCATATATATGACCTGCTATATGATGTGTAGCTATTAATGGTTTATTATAAACTAAAGATAATACTTTAGCTGCTTCAACACCAACTAATAATGAGCCTAATAGACCCGGACCATATGTAACTGCAATAGCATCTACTTGATCTATAGTCATATTAGATTTCTTTAATAAATCTTCTAATACAATAGTAATATTTTCTGTATGCATACGTGATGCAATTTCAGGAACAACTCCACCATATTCAGCATGAGTGTCCATTTGAGTTAATACAGTTGTAGCGACTTCTTCACATCCATTCTTAATAATAGACATACTTGTTTCATCACAAGAAGATTCAATACCTAAAATAAATACATCTTTCATCTAGACACTCCTTTCCATAATGATGGCATCTATATTACCTTCATAATACTTAGGTCTAATATGTATTTGTTTAAATCCCATATTAGTATATAAACTAATAGCTGGATCATTGTTAGCTTTAACTTCTAACATTATTTTTTCAGACTTAGTATTATCTATAACATATTGGATTAATTCTTTTCCTATACCTTTTCCTTGATAATCTTTATCAACAGCAATATTAATAATATCTGTTATTTCAAAATGCTCTTCAATTTGAATAAAACCTAATATATTATTGTTTTCTTCATATACATATATATGAACATAGTCATGTTTAATATCTTCATCTATTTTATAAACTGTTGAAAAGTTTTCTTTTATCAACAATCCAATTTCATTTATTCTATTGAAATCTTGGTTCAATGCTTCTCTTACCATCTTTATTAGCCTCGATTTCTTTAATATAAATAGGATTAACTTTATGAGGGTTAATAACTTCTAAGTTATTAACAAATAATTTAACTTTAGATAAATCTATTTCATTATCAATTATGTATTCTTCTTTATCTTTTAAATACTCATTTAAAGCCTCTGTAGACTTATAAAAGTAATTATCGATTATTTTATTATCAGAAGTATAATATGCTCCATATGAGCCCTTTAAATCTCTTATTAAGACTAGTTTATTAGTATTACTAGTATTAGATATAGCATACATATCTAATGAAGTAATAACCTTGATAGGAATATTTAAAGTATATGCTAACATCTTACCTATAGTTGCACCTATTCTTACCCCTGTAAAAGATCCAGGACCTATTACAACAATTAATTCTCCTAGGTTATGAACATCTAAATTATTTCTAGTTAATACATCATTTATAATTGGCATACAAATACTAGCATGATTTTTAGTATTGTTAGATTCTTTATCTAATACTTCATCATCTTTATATAATGCAATTAATAAATTAATATCATGAGTATCAATTAATAATGAATACATAGTATCATCCCTTTTTCAACAAATGTATTATAGCACATTTTAATATTGTTAGCACGGTTAGAAACAAAAAAAGGACTAGCGTCCTCCTATACCTTGTGATTGTTCTCCTACTTCTTGAATTGAAATACCTCTTTTTTCTATTTCATTAGCAATAGCAGTAAGTTTTTCTCTTGCATATGGAATATCATCATTTCTTAATTCGCTCTGTAATTCAGAACTTATAGTAGGATCATCTAATAAATCCATATCTTCATTTAACTCATCAGTAGTTGAATTATATAGTTGAATTAAATCCATATCAGATAATTCTTTAACACCAAATCTGTCGTTTTCCATAGTATCGCTCCTTGATTATAGAATAACATAGTAAAAAGGCTTTTTAAAGAAATATAGTAAAGACTATACACCAATAAAAAAACACCATACGGTGTTCTTATAATACTGAATTAACTACATCCTCGTATTTATGTCCTCTTGGTTTAAGAACGAATAAACGAGTATTTTCATTAACGATTTTAATTGTAATATCTAATCTTTCATCAGGTAACTTATCTTGGATTAACTCAGACCATTCAATAATTGTTACAGCATCTTGGTTGAAATAGTCTTCGAAGTCTATTGATTGATCAGTTTCATCAATACGATAAACATCCATATGATTTAGTTTCATTTCACCTGATTCATATTCCTTAACTATATTAAATGTTGGACTTGTTATATTTTCATTAATTCCTAATGATCTTGCAAATCCTTTAACAAACATTGTTTTACCTGAGCCTAAATCACCATTTAAACAAATTACCATACCTGGGAATTTTTCGGATTCAATATTCTCAGCTAACTCCATTGTATCTTCTTCACATCTTGATGTGTATTTATTATCCATTATGTATCACCTATAATTAATTATAACAATATAATTTTATATATATCAATAATAATTTACTACCATTTTGAAAATGTTTAAAAGCATATATTTATTAACAATAATAAATATTTAAAAAATAATAAACTTTAAAATAATAAATAAAAAAAGTCTACATATTTGTAGACATATTTAATTGCACAAAAAAGGTTGCAACTCCTTATTTTCGCTTACACTATTTTCAGCGTACTAGTGCTTAACTTCTCTGTTCGGGATGGGAAGAGGTGTTTCCACTAGGCTATCGTCACAACCAATTAAGATTATATAAAATAATTATAATAAAAGCAATAGTTATATTAACGTTTTATATTATTTTTTCGTTTAGTTCTAATATTTTGTCTTTCTTTTCTAGAAACAATACGACTAGAATTATATGCTTTCTTAAAATCTATAATTTTAGCTAATCCTTCAATATGAACATTATTAATTCTTAAATTAGATTCTTTTGTATTATCTTCTTCAAGAACATTATCTACACTATTTTCATATTCTGATAACTTTTCGGTAATAGATTTTAATAAATCAACATTAACTTGCATTTTATCAATTAAAGATGATATTTCATTTTGATCATCTATTTCTTTTAAAATAGTATAACCTGCTGTATATCCTAAAGCTAATAACATTACAATTATAATTATAAAACTATCAAATAAAGTAATACCTAAAATCATTACAAGTAGTTCAACGAAAATAGATATAAAAGAACTAATAAAACGACTTTCAGTGTTTTCTTGAATATTAACCACTTTATGTTCAATAGCATTATTATCAGCTAAGATTTCACGTAATCTCATATATAAAGCTTTTGCTTCTTCTTCAGTCATAATTATTCCCCTTTTTATTTATAGAACGATAGTTATTATATATATTAAGAGGATTATTGTCAAATAAAAAAGGCTATCTAATGATAGCCATATTTTTAAACAAAAAAAAGATTGCAACTCCTTATCTTCGCTTACACTATTTTCAGCGTACTAGTGCTTAACTTCTCTGTTCGGGATGGGAAGAGGTGTTTCCACTAGGCTATCGTCACAATCAAATTTTACAAAATAAATAATTATTGATTTTGTCCTTTAAAAACAAGATAATGCTTTCATCAAATCATATAAATAATGATTAAATCCTCGGGTTATTAGTACTAGTCAGCTCAAAATATCACTATTCTTCCACCTCTAGCCTATCAACGTTGTAGTCTACAACGGCCCTTACTATATACATATGGGAAAACTCATCTTGGGGGAGGCTTCCCGCTTAGATGCTTTCAGCGGTTATCCCTTCCCGACATAGCTACTCTGC
>CAMPCD010000006.1 GCA_946643435.1 uncultured bacterium | reverse complement strand
ATTATGATGAACATTATAAATTAGGAGATAATAAAGATTTATATATATCTGGTGGAGTTGGAACTTCTTCGATGAAATTAAGATTTTTTAATAAACCATCAATAAGTGTATTTAGATTTTATACAAAATAAAAGAGACTTTGGTCTCTTTTTATTTAGTTTTAACTTTAACAGCTTGTTCTTCTTTTACTGCTTCAACTACCTTACGATAACTTCTAATTATTTGAGTATCTTTATTGATTTCTACTCTTATTATATTACCATTAGGAATTGTTTTTTGTGCATCATTAAATTTATTAAATGCATGATAGTATCCAGTTATAGTTCTTTCCACTTCTTGAGCTTTTTCCATTTTTTCTTTATTAAAATACATATTAGTTAAATATGGATTGCATGGAAAACCTACTCTTAATATTCCATCATGATCTAAATCAAATATATTAATTAATTGACTACCTTTATAGTAATCATTCATATTATCACATTTAATACAGTAAAATACTCTAGTGTTAAAAGCTGCACTACGTCTAATACTAATGATTTTATTAGCATCTTTTGTCATAGAATATTCCCTCCTTCACAAAACGGGACATATTCTAACAAAATAAAAAGATGTTGTCAACTTAAACAACATCCTCTTTATCTCTTAACATACCTACAACTATAGTAGAATCAACAACTCCATTGTAAACTCTACCTTCATAGTTTTTAGCAAATGTTTCTACAAAATATCTAAATTCAGCTTCATTAGTATATCCTATTACATTCTTTAATAATTTATCATATTTAGCATCATATCCAATATTCTTATTAGCTAATGCTAATATTGGTTTCTTAGTTGTAATAGCATATTTTAATTCCATATTTAATCCTGTATCAGGTTTAGTTAATTCAACTACACATACATTAGATCTATCTATCATATCCTTATAATATCTATCATTATTTTCTTTTGATAAAGGAAATATTAATTTATCATGTGATAGTTGTTCTGATCTTAAACAAGGTAAATATATTGTTTCATTAGCATTCACTTGTGAAGAATGAATAAAATATATATATAACTTTGGTTTTTCCATATACCTTCACCTATTATAATTATAGCAAATATTTGTTAAAAGTAAGTGTTATATGGTAATATTATACATATGAAAGGGATGTTTTACATGGATATTATAGGTATAATTGCTGAATATAATCCATTCCACAATGGACATGTATATATGATAAATAAAGTAAAAGAATTATATCCTAATTCAATACTTGTATTATGTCTAAATGGATATTTCCTAGAACGTGGTGAAATATCTATTGAGTCAAAGGAAGAAAAAACAAGATTAGCATTAAAATATGGTATTGATATAGTAGTAGAACTTCCACTTCTATATGGTACTAATTCAGCTGATATATTTGCTGATACAAGTATTAAAATATTAAATAACTTAGGAGTAAATAAAATAGTATTTGGTTCGGAATCTAATGATATAGAATTATTAAAGAATATAGCTAGTAAACAAATAACTAATGATTTAGATATTAAAAAGTACTTAGATGAAGGACTAAACTATCCTACTGCTTTAGCTAAAGCTATTGGTACAAATATATCTACTCCTAATGATTTATTAGGTATAGCATATATTAAATCTATTATTAGTAATAAATTTAATATAGAGCCTATTACAATAAAAAGAACAAATGATTATCATGATAATACTTCTAATGAAGATATAATATCAGCATCTAATATTAGAACTAAATTATTAAATAATCAAAATATAGATAAATATATACCTGAAGGTAAAATAAATACAGTTAATCATGAATTATTATTTAACTTGCTTAAATATAAAATAACTACAGATGATAACTTATCTATATATCAAACAGTTGATGAAGGAATAGATAATAAACTTAAGAAAGTTATCAATAAAGTTAATTCATATGATGAATTAATAGATAGTATTAAATCTAAAAGATATACTTATAATAGATTAAATAGAATGCTTATTAATATTTTATTAGACATTAAAAAAGATGATAACAAGAATGAATTAGAATATATTAGATTATTAGGCATAAATACTAAAGGTAAAAAATATATTAATAGTATTAAGAAAGATATAAACACACCTATTATAACTAAATATAGAGATGTCATATCTTTAAGCAAACATTATGAAGATATTGGTGCATCAATATATAAACTATTAACTAATGATGATGTATTAATATTTGAAAATAATAATAAACCTATTATTAAAGAATAAAAAAAGAATTAAACTTGCATTAATTCTTTTTCTTTTTCTTCAATTTTAGCATCTACTTCTTTGTTATATTTTTCAATTAACTTTTGAACTTCATCTAATAATCTTTTTTGTTCATCTTCAGAAATAGTTTCATCTTTTTTAATCTTATCATTTGAGTTTTGTCTAACTTTTCTTAGAGCTACTTTAGCATCTTCACCCATAGTATTAGCATCTTTAACATACTTTCTTCTTGTATCTTCAGTTAAAGCAGGAACTGTCATGATAATCATTTCACCATTATTAGTTGGATTAATACCTAAATTAGCTTCATTAATAGCTCTTTCCATTGCCTTTAAACAAGATTTATCAAATGGTTTAATAAATAATTCTCTTGCTTCAGGGACTGTAATATTAGCTAATTCTTTAATAGGAGTCATTGATCCATAATAATCTACTTTTATATTAGCTACCATAGCAGGATTTGCTCTACCTGCTCTAATAGTTATTAATCTTTTATCTAATGTTTCAAGAGCTTCAATCATTTCAAGTTCTGTTTCTTCTATATAATCCATATTATCTCCTTCTCTATAGGTATTATACCAAATTATGCAGCCCTAGTAACTATTTTTTGTAGATTTTTATTATAGTCATTTAATAGGCTTTTATCAGCATCAGATAGCATATCAGGTTGAATATCATTTATTTGAGCTAATCTATTCATATATACATCTAATGCTTCAGAATATTCTTCATCTTCTCCATTTGTTCTTCTATTCATAGTATTAATTAAATATCTAACTTGATAATATAATTGTTCTATATCTTGTTCTTCAACAAGTTCAGAATCTAACATTTTATCTCTTAATGATATAAATTCATTTAAATCAAATGATTTATATTTTTTATTCTTATTAACTACTTTCATTTGTTCATTGTCTTTTTTATCAACTAATGTAGGAGTAATTAAAGTAAATAATTCATTTCCATTTTTAGTAAATAGTCCATTCTTTAATTTATATATCTTATTACCATTCATATCCTTAGCTGAATAAATAGGATAATCTATATTGAATCTATTCGCATAGTCACTTAAGACATCATCTATATCTTCTTTAAATACACATTCATATAAAGCATCTCTCATTATTGAGAATGCACTACTAATGTTTTTATTAGCAAATGTATTAGCATTATTTTTAACTAATTCAATAAATCTTTTAGGATCATTTAAACATACAACTTCTATATCTGTATCATAGTCAAATACAAAGTATGTTAGTCCATCATGATTAACTACATCAATAGAAGAAAATGATTTATTATATACTTCAAGTATAGATATTATTTCACTTAATTCAAAGTTTTCTTTAGTTATATAATAAACTAATAATTTTTCTTGTAATACATCTACTATTGGATATTCATTAGTATATACATCTTTATATAAATCATCATTAGCTAATTTATTTCTTAGACTCTCTAAATACGCAATGTCTTCAGGTAAGATATTTGTATTCTTTATATAACTGCATAAAGAAGATACATTTTGTATCTTTCCTCCTACACTTTCAATTTTAAAATCTCTAAAATTTGAAGACATACTATAAAACTTCTTTCTTTCTATTTTTCTTGTTGTTAATTGATACCCTTAAAGTCATACCTAATAGAATAAACATATTAAGTAAGAAAGAACCACCATAAGATAAGAATGGTAAAGGAATACCTGTCATTGGTGTTATAGCAAGAACACCCATTAAATTAATTATTATATGTGTAAGTAAATAGGCAAATGTACCAAATGCAATAATAGAATCTTGTAGGCATGTCGCATGTCTTGCTATCATTAATATTCTAAATAATAATAACAAGTATGCTACAAGTACAGCACTTGCACCTATTACACCTATTTCTTCAACTACAATTGGGAATACAAAATCTGTATAAGCTTCTGGTAAATATAAGAACTTTTGTGTACTTTGTCCAAATCCTCTACCAAATAATCCACCATTATTAATTGCTATATAAGCATTACATACTTGATAACCTGTTTTAGCTAAACTTCTTGAGCATGGTTGTGTAAAAGCTAAACGTGATTCTTGTCTTGATGTATTCTCCCTATTAATAAAATATGGTTGCATAACATATAGAACTATAATACCTATTATTGCTCCAAGTATTGCAAGATATCTTAAAGTAGATAGATATACACTCTTTGCAGGTAAAGTAAAGTAAATTAACATAGTTATTATTGCTATTACACCAGCAGTACCTAAATCTGGTTCTTTAGCTATAAATATACATAATATAGCCACTACCCCAACTGGAATAAATGTTTTCCAAAACTTATCATACTTTTTAAAGTAATGATACCATCCTGCTAAAAACATAATAATAACTGGTTTAGCGAATTCTGATGGTTGGATAGCACTTGATCCAATTGAATACCATGATTGAGAATCATTTATAGCTCCCATTGCTTTCATAGCTATAAACATTAATATAAGAACCCCTATTCCAAGAACAGATGTAGGAAAATACCATCTTTCAGGTATTATGGTAGTAAGTGCAAGCATTGCAATTATACCACCTATAGTAAACATCAATTGTTTCTTAAAAAAGAATGTTGGTTCTACATGATAAAATGAAACTGCTGTAATATTTGAAGACGAAAAGACTACAACTAGTCCAAAAGCCGCAAATATCAAGACAGCTAAGAATAATATCATATCCATATTACGAATATTGAATCTAAGATTTTTAATTGTATCCTTCATTATTCTTTTCATATTATCATCCTATTATAATTATAACATTAAAAAACATATTCCTAAGAATATGCTTTACATTTTTCGTAAATATGATGTATATAATTAGCAATTATTTACAATTTATTTATATGTTGTTTTATTGCATAATCTATCAATTAGATTATTAAATAAACTAACAATTGTTATAGCTATATAAGGAGCTATAATCGGATTAATAAAATAGAAACCAAATGTAAGTAATCCACATAATACACCAAATATTATTTCACCATTTTTAGTATATGATGATGTTACATAGTCTGTCATGATATATACACATGCAAACATATAACTGTTATTTAATATTAATTTACCTATATCCATATGATTAGCTATAGAATATATGCCAAATAATAAGAATATAGTTATAGCTGATGAAATAGATATATTACTTTTATTATTATTTGTTACTGTAATACCTATTAAAGCTATTATCAGTAATATTATATGAGTAGTAGCAATACCACCATATCCTCTACCAATCATAAAATCCATAAAATCTAAAGAAAACACTCTTGATGTATCATAGGCATTTAAATAAGTATATCCACCAAATAATTGTTGTTGGATAAAATATATTACAATAAATGTAATAGACATAATATTTATTCTATTCTTTAATATTTTAGATATAAATAACATAATAAATACTACAGACATAAATACAAATACATTAGTATTAATACTTGTAATACAAGCTAGTAATATACCATATTCAATATGGAATGATGAAAATAATACGCTTATTATATTATCTTTATTCCTCTTAAATATATATTCATATATGATATTAACTAATGCACCTATTAAAGCACCTAATATTATAAACATCATTGGTTTAAATAAACCACCTATATTAGTGTATTTATTTAGATATAAATATACACCATTCTTATATAATCCAAATATTATTAATGGTATTAATAATATTATTCTTGTTATAGACATACTAGCTATAGACTTTTTACTTCTTACATATACATTATTCTTCATTAGACCCTCCTACATAAGGTTTAAAATTAATCTTAGAAGGACATATATATGTACATAGTCCACAGTGAATACACTTAGATTTATCAGCTTTCTTATGTTCTTTTATGTATTTAGGATTTAAGTGCATAGGACACTTTAAATTACATAAACCACAGTTAATACATGCTACTTCTTTTTGTTCATCAATAGGACTTAAGAATATAGATCTAATATCTTTAGTAATTACTGTATTTAAGTTCTCTAAAGTAGTTCCACTTATTAATCCATTTACTACAACAAAATATTTATCATCATTAACCTTACAAACATGTTTAATAATATCTTGCATAGAAGTACCTATCTTAACATTAACTACCATACTATTATCTACTGATTTACCAGATATAGTTACTAACTTTTCTAGTATAGGTTTTCTTCTCTTTAAGACTGTATAAATATTATATACATCTTCTACATTAAGAACCATTACACCTTCATCTATTTGTTTCTTAGATAATACATTTCTTAATAATATACTTTTAAAGCCCATAGGATATATATCAGGCATTAATTTTAACTTAATATTAGGATATGTACCAATATGAGAAGATAAATTAATAACATTATCTGTATCATTATTATTTATAGCAAATAATGCATCTTCTATACCTAATACATTCATTAAAGAATCTATTGTTTCAAGTATTTTATCAGATGAATGATTAATTAAATAACTCCTTGTCTTTTCATAAGGATCTTTATCTAATCCATTTATTAATATTCTTTTAACTTTTTTATTTAAATTAATTGATGTAGCTTGATACTTATTAACAAGTTCAATTATCTCTTTTTTACTATAATCACTTATATATCTTTTAGCCCCTTTAGGCTTTTTCACTTCTTCTTTATAGTCATTTTCTATAACTAAGAAGTCCATTTGTTTATTATTTAATAATAAACTATTAGATTTACCTATTATAGTTCCTGATATAGGTGAATATATATTATTTTTTTCACTTGATAATAATACATCTTCTTTTCTTATGTGTTGGTTTTCTTTTACTTCTATCCTATAACCAGGTTCTATAGGAATATAAATAAATTCAGGATTTAAATAATCATGTATCTGTGTATCTTTTATGTTGTTTTTAATATTCTTCATGATTATTCACTTCCTTTATTTATTGTTTATTATATCATGGTATAAATTAGGATTGAACTTCTTATTTCTAATCATTTCAATCTCATATTTATAAGGAGCATACTCCTTATCTACATATGGAGTTTCTAATATCTTAGGTATATTATCTAATCTAGGATTATAAATAACATTTATTAAAGTATCAAATCCTATTGTACCTAGTCCAATGTTTTCATGTCTATCTTTATGTGACCCTAATATATTTTTAGAATCATTTATATGTATACAATGAATTTTATCTATACCTATCTTTTCATCAAATTCATCTAAGTATTTATCAAATTCATTAAGGTCTATTCCTGAATCATTAAGGTGACATGTATCTAAACATACACCTACTTTATCTTTTAATTCAATATTATCAATTATATATTTTAATTCATCTATATTTTTACCTAATTCAGTACCTTTACCAGCCATAGATTCTAATAATATACATATATTATCTTCTTTTAATAATATATTATTTAAACCTTTAATAATATTATTTAAAGCTACTTTCTCATCTATTCCTACAGATGATCCAGGATGTAATACTATGTATTTAATACCTAATAACATACATCTTTCTATTTCTTGTCTTAAGAAGTTTTGAGCAAACTCATACTTCTCTAATTCTTTATTATTAGCTAAATTTACAATATATGGAGCATGTACTATAACATTCTCTAGTAGCATGTTATTTTCCTTCATTTTAGTTAGTGCTTCAATAGTTAACATATCATTTATTTTATCTCTTAATGTATTTTGTGGAGCACCTGTATAAAACATGAAAGCATTTGATCCATATGATAGTGCTTCATTTAATGAGCCTAATAATTGAGTATCCTTTTTATAAGATACATGTGAACCTATATATAACATTTTTATCACCACATATATTATAGCATAATAAAAACTCGTATTAAACGAGTTTATTATTTATAATTTATAATAATCGATTTTAGTTACCAGCAGATAATTGGTATCCATCAGCACTTATACATGTAGCATCAGGATATAAACTATGGCAAGCTAATAATTCATTACCAGCATGTTCATTCCAGAAAGTTGCATTGAAATCATGAATATCTTCGCTATCTTTATCAGGTAATTTGTTTGCATTTTTACTTGTACCAACAGCATAATCAGCAATCATGTAGTTACTATCATGTAAGTAAATAACATATACAGGATCATCTACATTAGTAGCATTAACTACGATGTATCCTTCATTATCACCTACAGATTGTAAACCTAAATCAGATTTAATATTGTATACATAAATACCAGCACCCTTTAGATTACCAAAGTTTGCATCTGTTATGTATTTAGATTGTACAGCTGTAACATACTTATCAATAGATAATGCAAATGATTTTCTTCTGGCATTATTCATTATATCTAATACTGCAGGTATAGCTATAATCATAATAATTGCCAATACAACGATAACCGCTAGTAATTCAACCAAAGTAAAACCGTTTCTTTTTTTCATATTAATTAACCTCTTCCTATTATTACATTTATTATAATATATTTAATTTCTATTATCAATATATTTAATACTATATTTAGTAAAATTTAACCACCAAAGGGTGTAATTATACACCACCTTGGTTGTTATTATTAATATTATTATTTTGATTCATTTGTGTTGGTTGAACATAACCACCATTATTTATTAAATTATCTTTATTATCATTATTAGCAATTACGCTATTAGCACGTTTTTGTCTATTAATAATTAAGAATAATACTGCTGCTACTGCAACTAAGCCTACTAGAATTGTCCTTGTTACGGCAGCCATTCCATTTTTAGTTTTCTTTACATGAACATTTATTTTATAAACATTAGTATAATAACCATTTCCAGATCTAACTGTTACTGTTATAACTGAACCATCTTTAATATTTTCATTTCCACTTATAAAGTAATCAGCTTTATTATTTTGTGGAACAGCAACAATTGTTAAGGAATTTGTTTCTTTTTCTATTTCTAAATCATATTCATACATATCAGAACTGAATGGTTCTTCAAAATCACGACCAGGAACTACTAATCTAGATAACTTAGCATTAGAATCTTCTAATGTAGGATCTGGTTTACCATCTTCTTGATTGTAGTTAGGATTATCTTCTCTTACTGTTCCTCCACCAGAGCTTGTAGGTTCAGATAATCTAAGAACTGAAATATTATAATTTATTTCTTTACCAGTTGTTTCATTATAAACATGAACTAAAACTTCATTTCTACCAACCTTTAATTCATCAGCACCAATAATTTGTACTTTTGAATCAGGATGTTTAGTACTATAATCAATACCTAATTTTTCAGTACCATAAGGAACTGTTACACCATAGTTTAGTTGAGCTGGTAAGAAATTAATATTATATCCAGCAACACTTAAGTTATTTAATAAAATACTATCATCAACTACATCAGTAGTCTTAGTAGATACTTCTAATACTTCTCTAGTAGTTACTACTCTTGTACTTACTTCACCATTTTGTCTTGTAGTTGTTGTTGGTCCGTTTACTGAACCATTTTGTCTAGATGTGGTAGTAGTTCCATTTACTGAACTATTATCTCTTACAGTAGTTGTTGTTGAATTAACAGTTCTAGTTTGTCTTTCACCTACTGAATTATTATTTATTCTAGTTGTAGATCTTTCTTCTTGTGCATTATTAGTAACTACTGTCGTAGTATTTCCTTGATTAGCTGTAGTAGTAACTTCTGTAGTTATTACTGCTTGTCCATTAGTATTAGTTACTATTGTAGTACTATTAGGATCTAATTCAGGATTTGTTACTACTTGACCAGTTCCACTACAAGTTAATTCAGTAACTGGAAGTGATCTCATTTCATTTTCATGAGCAGCTTTATATTTATCAAAATATCCATAGAAAGTGTTTTTAAAATCTTTATTTTCATCACCGTTTTCCATGATTACATTTTCAACAGCTCTTTCTCTATCCTTCATAGTTAATGTAATAACATATTTATAGGTATCACCTTGAATAGCAGTACCATTTTTACAAGTTATTCCAGATTTTTTTAATACACCATTTTGAGGATATGAGTATCTATAACACATTTTATATCCACTTGGAGCAGTAACTTTTATTTTTGTACTAGTTTCATTTTTACCATCAGGTCCTTCAGGTACATTCCATGTTCCATTTTGATATGTTGGATCATTAGCTGGGAAGTTTTCAGGATCACACGATGCTTTAGCTGATGTACAGTATTTCAAATAATATATACCATTAGCATTAGATACAACTTCATTAAATGCTACATTACCACTTGCTTCAGGTTGTCTAACTACTTTAACCCATCCTTGGTAATCTCCACTATTAGGTATATCTAAGTCTTTTGGAATACTAAATACAGAGCAATCCATCTGGCCGATTCTATTAGTATCATTTACATATTTATTATAAGCTTTTTGATATACACTATTAGCATACAGATAAAATGCTTCTTTTCTTGAACTTTCCATTATTCTTAAAATAGCTGGAATAGCTATAACCATTATTAAAGCTAATACAACAATAACAGCAAGTAATTCTACAAGTGTAAATCCTTTGTTTTTCTTCATAACAGACCTTCCTATTCTATTAATAATTATACTTAAACAATGTATTATTTTCAATAAGAGAAAAGTAAAAAGACAAGGCTTTTACTTTTCCTTGTCCTTTGCTACTAAATCTTTAATCTTTCTAAAATGATGATTAATACCTGACTTAGTTATTTCATAGTCAGTTTCCATAGAAATAATAGCAGATAATTCACTCATAGTTGTTTCAGGATATTTTAATCTATACTCTGCTACTAGTTTTACTTTATCATCAAGTAAATCCATTAAATCTCTTTCTTTTAAATAATTAATATTATCAACTTGTTCTCTACAAGTCTTCATACTCTTCTCTACATTAGCTTGTTCACAGTTATTTAATCTATTTACCATGTTTTTATGGTCACGATATATTCTTATATCTTCATAATAGAATAAAGAATTAACTGCTCCTAATAATTTAATAAAATCTGATATTTCTTCAGCTGATTTAACATATACCATATATTCATTAGTTCTTTTCAATATCTTAGATGATAAATCAAATGAATGAAATATATCATTAATAATATTAGCTAATTCTTCATCTTTAGAGAATATCTCTAAATGATATTTAGATTTAGAAGGATCATTTATAGAACCATTAGCTAAGAAACATCCTTTTAAGAAAGAAGCTCTTTCTTCATCTGAATATTCTAAGATATGGTTTTTCATATCTTCTATATCTTTAAGAATAAAATCTGTTTTATCTTTTATTTCAAGTATATATATAGTCTTTATATTAAATCTTTTATATGTTCTTATAGTTAAATTAATATTTATATTATATATTCTTTTAAGTAAACTAAACATTCTTCTAGCTACTGAATTATTTTCTATATATAAACATATTTTATTATCAATAACATTACTATTTAATAATAGATATGCATCTACTTCTGCTATTGATTCTAATTTATTATTTTCTATTTTAGTTACTTCATCTTTTATATCTTGTGTAAATGATGCCATAGAAATCACCAAGGATATAATAACATTTATTATGATTTATTAAAAGTAATAAATAAAAAATACACATATTATATGTGTATTATTTTCTTAAATGACTTTTTATCTCTTCGATATCTTCAAGTGTTATTTTTTTATCATATACTTCATTATGTCTATGAGCTCTTGCTTGTAAATATGAAGATTTAAGATAGGCTTTATATTTACCGTATAAACCATTTGTTTTAGCATTTATATCATCTTCTAGATAATGTTCATACGCTAATAGATGGAAATAATAATCATCTATTGCTTTATAGAAATGGTGTCTTATAGCATAGTCATCTATATGTTGTAACATATATGCTTTTTCTTCTACAGTAAATTTATCATAGTTATCTTCAATAAGAGATAATAATAAATCTAAATAATGATCATTTTTCTCACTTATATATCGACTATGATAATAAAACCTATAATCTTCATACATGTACCTACCCACTCTTTTATTCATAGCATATACTTCTTTAGGTGTTGGTCTAAATGGTAAATCTTTAATAGCATAATCAAAGTCTCCATAGTCCTTTATTTGATTTTCCTCTAAACTTTCTAGAAAAAACTCTCTATTTAATTCTTCATCAGTTTTACCATTATCTTTTATTAATTGTCTTAATTCATCAATAGTTTTAGGTTTAAATGAAGACATATTATCAAATATAATAGGAATACCTGATGGATGATAAATAAACTTAGTAGCATATACTATATGATTATCATCCCATGATTTAGCATCATTATACATAATATTATTTCTTATTTTGTATATTGGTCCATTAGAAAAGAAATCAGGTTCTTCATATTTAGTATGTTCTAAGCGACCATATCTAGCCATGAACACATCAGTTACTAATTGATCAGGTGCAAATTCATGAGTTCTACCATTTATTAAGTCTTCATATTCGCCATCATAATGTTCTTTAATTCTATAGAATGTATTTTTTAATTCATTTATTCTTCTAGTTTCTGCATAACACATTAATACCTTATCAGGTATAGATGGATGTAATACTTTTAAGTATTCAGCTAATTCTTTATTCTTCTTTAATAATCTTATTCTTTCTTTTCTATCTGTTACATAAGGATAAGAAAAACTATAGAATGAATTATCACATACAGAACGTATACTATATTGATATATATGTGATAAACGTTCAAGGAAATCTAAGTTTCTTACTTTACCTTCTAAATCAAGTTTCTCTAAATTAGGTGCTGAATAAGGTAAAAATATTAAATCATTTTCATATGAGTAATTCTTAAATGCTCCAGGTGATATATGTAGTTCCTTTAATTTAGGAAAATTAACTTTTAAGAATAATTCTTTAATAGGTATATAAAAATCATCTTCTATATGTTCAATATGTAAGGAAGGTGTATTTATAGTACATGGAGTTATTTTTTTAATATTAGCTTTATATATATTTATAATTGATTCAGTATCTCTAAAAGATATTAAATCTTCTACAGTACAACCTGATAATTCAATAGTAGAATTAACCTTAGAAAAATCTGCATCAGATGCTATAGTACATTCAATAAATTCAATTGATTCAAGATTATGAAAGTATCTTTTTAAATCATTAACAAATCTATAATCTATAGTAGCATGTCTTATTCTTATATTTTTTATATAATCTAATTCTTTACTTAAATCATTTCCATCAACAAGTAATCTTGGAGATGTCATAATATCATCAATAAATTGTTTGAAGTTATCTGATGATTTACCAACAAAATCTTCATATACACATTCATATCTTAATTTACTTCTATAAGCTAATTCAAATTGATAATATGCATTAAAATTAGGATTATTATCTACTACTACTCCACCATTTACATATCTTCTACCAAATCTTAAATCTTTATAGCCTTCCTTTTTTCTACCTTCTTTTGAAGTTAATTTATTAACTTCTCTAAAGCCATTTACAAAGTATGGTGATTCAAGTATTGCATTATTAACATCATTGTTTAATCTATTACGTATATCCATATATTTTCACCTAATATTTCTTGATTAATTATTATATATAAAATATTAACAAAATAAAATAATATATTTTGCTTATTAAAGAAATATGCGTTAAAATAAAGCAAGACAAGGTGGTAATATGGCAAAAGTAAGTGTAATTATTCCTGCATATAATGAGGAAAAATATATTAAAAGATGTTTAGATAGTGCAATTAATCAAGATTTAGATGATATTGAAGTAATAGCTATCAATGATGGCTCTACTGATAATACTTTAAGTATTATGAGAGAATATGAGAATAAGAATGTAAAAGTATTTGATCAAAATAACCATGGAGCTGGATATGCAAGAAACATGGGTTTATTAGGAGCACAAGGAGAATATATTCAATTTCTTGATGCAGATGATTATTTACAACCAGGTGCATTAAAGAAATTATATACATTAGGTAAAAAACATGATGCAGATATAGTTAAGATGGGTGCTCAAACAAGAGTTGGTCCTATTAAGTTAGGAGATTACACTTATATAGGTAAACTAGAAGATGGTATTGTAGATAAAACTAAGAATCCTAACTACATGGTTGAATGTTTATCAACTATATGGGATAAATTTACTAAACATGATTTATTAGAAGGAGTTAAATTTCCTTTATATCCTTCATGGAAAGATTTAGGAGTAACACCTTACCTATTAGCTAAAGCTGATACTATTTATCATACAAATGATAAATTATATAATTATCAAATGATGTTTAATACAACAGTACGTAATACATTCAAAATGAATAAAAGACTAACAGATGTATTTAGAATATTAGATCATGTTAAAGAATTATTAATAAAAGACGGATTATACGAATTATATGAATCAGCTTTTGAAGAATTAGAAACATTACATATTATATTTAGAATAAGTGATGTTCTTACATGGATAAATGTAGATAATCAAAAAAGACAAATATTACTAAGTAATTTATTAAATATATTAAATATAAGATGTCCTCATTGGAGAGAATCTAATATAATACATGAAAGAAAAGATCCATTATTCCAAAATGCAGTAAGATATATTAAATCAATGGATGATATAACTATTCTATCTGAAGAAGATTCAATAGATGTAATTGATACACTTGTAGGCAAGAAAAAAAGTAGATGTTAAATCTACTTTTATTATTTATTATTATCTAATGCTGAGAATAAATTAATCATAAATTTATCTTTTTCAGCATTTTGTTTAGATATCATTACACCTTTATATGTAGTTAACTCTGCTACATGACCTTCAAGTAATATGTCTGTAGGCATTATTGTTTCTAGCATAACAGTGTTTTGATCTTTATATACAATATATCTAATCTTGACTTCACCATGTACTTGTTGGAATAAAGTATCGCTTGGTAACTTAAGTTCGTAAGTTTCAGTATGTTTTGTTTTATCAGATGCAACAAGTTCACCTAAAAACTTACCACTTCTTAGTGAAGGATAATATTCGAAGTTTAATTTTTTGAAAGCAAGCATGTTATATTTTTTTAAAGCACGCTCTAACTTCTTGTATTCATTTTCATTAATATAATCAAGAATAAATCCTTTCATAAAAATCCCCCTAACCCCTTTAATTGCGTACTATTATACTAAACAAAGTATGTTTTGTCAAATTATGTAAAGTCTACCATGTAGTATTCTAACATAATATGACTATAAGTCAATAGTTATTCTTCGGAATCAGGAGTAGCTCCTTCCATTTTTATTAAAACTTCTCTTGGTTTAGATCCTTTTTGAGGTCCAACTATTCCATCTGCTTCAAATTCATCAATTATCTTTGAAGCTCTATTAAATCCTACTCCAAATTGTCTTTGAAGTTTAGATGCTGATATAGATCCTGCTCTTATAGCATAATCTAACATCTCATTATATAATGGATCATCTGATGCTTTCTTAGGACCAGCTGTAGGACCGTTTGTTCCCTCAGGTGGTTCATTATTGATTCTTATTTCATTATATTGAGGAGCCATTTGAGAAGATACATATTGTATAACCTTTTCTATTTCTCCATCAGATATAAAGTTACCTTGAATTCTTAATGCATTATTTTCACCCATAGGTTTAAATAACATATCACCTTTACCTAATAGTTTTTCTGCTCCAGATCCATCAAGTATAGTTCTTGAATCTACTTGAGAAGCTACAGCAAATGCTATACGTGAAGGTATATTAGCTTTAACTACACCAGTAATAACATCTGTAGATGGTCTTTGAGTTGCAACTATTAAGTGAATACCTGCAGCTCTTGCCATTTGTGTAATTCTCATGATTGAGTCTTCAACTTCTTTTTTAGCTACTAGCATAAGGTCAGCTAACTCATCAATAATAATTAAGATATATGGCATTAAATGTAATGAAGTATCTTCAGGATTCTTTTTCATTTCCTTAGCCATCATTTCATTATAACCTGTTATATTCTTAACTTTATTATCAGCAAACATTTGATATCTATCTTCCATCTCTTTAACCATCGCTTGTAATGCAATTGATGCTTGTTTAGGATCAGTTACTACAGGATAGTATAAATGTGGAACACCATTATAATTTGATAATTCAACTTTCTTAGGGTCAACTAATACTATTTTAACTTCATCAGGTCTCTTAGTAATAAGTAATGAAGTTATCATAGAGTTAACACATACTGATTTACCTGAACCAGTAGAACCAGCAACAAGTAAGTGTGGCATCTTAGATAAGTCAGTAATAATATTATTACCCATAATATCTTTACCTAAACATACAGGTAATTTCATACTAGCCATATCTTTACGTTTAACTTCTAATACTTCTCTTATTGGTACACCAACAGGATCTTTATTAGGTATTTCAACACCAACTGTTGTTTTACCAGGTATTGGTGCTTCAATTCTTACATCTTTAGCAGCTAATGCTAAAGCTATTTCTTTAGATATAGAAGTAATATGTGCTACTCTTGTACCATTCTTAACTGCTACTTCAAATTGAGTTACAGTAGGTCCTTCATGAATAGCAACCACTTTACCAGTTATACCAAAGTCTTGTAATACATTTTGTAATTGTATTGTAGTATGTTTAATAAATTCATCATTAGATGTATCTTTCTTTTTCTTTAATTTATCTAATACATCATCTAAAGCTGGTAATTTATAAACTTGATTAAATGATTGTCCTAGATTAATTTCAGATACTTGTTCTACAGGAGTTTCCTCCTTAACAACTTCTTCCTCTTCATGTTTTAATTCATCAATAGAACGTATAACTTTCTTATTATCAAAGACTGTATTATCTGTTTCTTGATCATATACTGGACTTTGACTTTCCTTAACAATCTCTTCTTCTCTTCTTTTCTTCTCTTCTTCAATACGTCTTTCTTCTTTTTCTTTCTTATATTCTTGATAAGATTCTTTAAAGTTAGCCCATAGTTTAGCAAATAATGCACCTAAGTCTAGGTTAAATAATAATACTATACCTATTACCATTAAAGCTGATTGAACTATTAAAGCACCTATCTTAGATAATAAAGAAACAAATAGAAAGGCTAATGATAAACCTATTATTCCTCCACCTGTTAAAGATATATTAAAGAATAATCCATCGCTTATAGTATTTAAATAGTTTTCTTTAAAGATATTAACAAGTTCACTGTAAGATTGTCCATATGTTATTAAATCTAAATGCATAATAGTTACAAAAGATAATATAGTTAAATATAAACCTATTAATTTCATATTAACAAAGTTAGGTAATTGTTTCTTAAATAACATATATAAGCCTAATACAAATACTAATATATCAAATATAATAAAGTATTTACCAAATAGGAATACTCCAAATGATTTTATATAACGACCTACTGGTCCAAAAACACCAAAACCAATTATACCAATAAGTATAAGTATAATACCTGTTACTTGAACAGAAGGTTTCAAACTTTTTAAGACTGTACTACTTTTCTTACGTCTTCCCATTATTATCACCTATTATAATTATACTAAAAATAAGATTATAATACTTTATAAAATGTAAAATAGTATGTTAATTTAACATACTATTTATATACTTTTACTGTACCAATTTCTCTTCTTATGAAGTCTTTAGTAAATATAGGTGTTATATCATATACCTCAAATAAATCAGATACACATATATCAGCTGTATTAAATATAGATTGATAGCATCTATACATATATCTATATAAAGCACTTCTTAATTCAACTACAGCTTCTTCACCGTTAACAATTCTATAAACTATAGCATCTATTTCTTTAGTTGATTCATTATAATTATGCTTCCAACTCAAGAATTTTAATATATATTGAACTCTTGAAATAGTATATTCTATATCTACATCATTGATATGAACATCTTTTTCTTCAAATTTAGAATTATACACTTCTTCATCAACTATAACTTTATCAACTTTTTTATTTGCTGAAATTAAATCATATATTGAGGGTATATCTTCATATAAAAACATTGTGTATTTCCCCTTTACAAGGAGATATTATACTACAAATAAAAGAATAGTCAATTTGACTATTCTTGTGGTTCTTTATTAAATGTCTTTCTAATCTTATCTTTAGAATTAACATTTACTTTTACTTTTTCATCAGTAGTATATATATGACTACCAGGTATCTTTCTATACTCTTCATTAACAATATTACTAATAGTACTTAAGGCATCATCTATTTGTTTTATTAAAGAATCAGCTTCGATCTTATACTCCATACATTCAACATAGTGTCTATAAGCTTCTTTAATGTTTTTTACCGCATTAGATACAATTATTTTCTTATCAACTGGAATCATTGGTTTAAACTTAGAAAGTAATGAATCAATATCTGAACCAATATCTTCTAAACGATAATCATATTTACTAGCAATACTTGCTATTTCCCTTTGAATTTCTTTTCCTAAGTATTCCACTGGACAATAACTATTAATAAAATCATCAACTTGTTCTAATATATCTTTATCAAAGTCTATTTCATATCCACCTAATCTACTTAAATAAACTTTATCAGTAGTAGGATCATATATTACTCTTTTATCACAACTAATAAATAATTTACCATCTTCAGTTACTTTAAATAAAGGTTTATTAAATTTACCATATATTACACGACCATCACAAGAATAATTATCATGTGATTCATCTTCAGCTCTTATCATATAGTTATCTGAATCACTAGCATATTCTATACTTTTATCTTTATAAACAAGCTCTAATAATTCTTCTCTTTTATCTACATCAGGATAAAAGCAAGTATAATAATTACTAGTATAAGTATAACGGAAACTTCCTCCTTTAATTACATATACATCACTTGTTCTATATCCTTCATCTCCATTTGAATGATAAAAGGAATAATTAGCATCTTCAATAAATCTATTATAAACAGTTATTCCTTGTTTTGCCTCATCTGTTAGTAGTCTACCCATAACTATCTATCCTCCATTGAGTATGTATTATAAATATAAATAAAAGAATAGTCAATAAGACTATTCTATATCGATATATGATAAATCTAAACTTATATCATCTTCAGTACCATCATTATCTTTATCATATGTGAAATCATAATGATAATCATTAGTCCAAGCTGTAAAATCTAATGCTAATTTAGAGTACTTATTTCTAGTCATAGTAACATATCTAGTTTCACCTGGATAGTTATTATCATATACTTCTATCTTAAACTTATTAGAATCATTATTATCTTGGATTAATCTTAAAGCATTGATTTCATGATCACCTATACTAATAGGTTGTGGAATATTATTAGACAAATTAGTTTGTAATTCTTCAAAGGCTTGATCTGGTTTTGTACTAAATGATGTAGTCTTCATTTGATTTTGATGTATGAATAAATACCATATAGCATTATATAATTGATAATCTTCATTATCATATAGTTTAAAGTCACTGCTATTTTCATCTAATAATACAGATTCATATTTATCAAAGTCATCATATCCAGACACTTCTTTTTCAACTATTTTGAATCCTAATTCTTCATATTGTTTTCTATATTCATCTTTAAGTTTCCATACTCTATTTTCAATTCTATCTCGATAGTTAGGATCTTTTTCTACTGCTTGGAATACTTCCATTATTTCATTATCAGTTTTATAATCATACAAATTCTTTGTTTGATCACTAAAATATGTATTCTTCAAATTATATCCCTGTGAATCATATGGATATATAATACCTAATTTAGCAGTATGTTTAGCATCTTCTTTTAAAGGTAATTTATGTTGATAGTATAATGATACAAAGAATGCCATACCATAACAATGACCATTTTCAGATAATGTTGATCTATAATTAGAGAAACTAAATCCATCTCTTTTAGTAATAAATCCTGAATCAGCTATTATAGTACCATCAGTTAAACCATCATTATTAGTATCAACTAAATTATAGTTAATCTTTGCTCCTACTATGTTATATATTTCATCTAAACCAGATGCATCACTTACTGAATTATATACACATCCAGTAGATGTGGCTATTTCTTTTAATATATTATCATCTAATGATTTACCTAATCCAATAACACATATATGAACATCATTTTCCTTAGCTTGTTTTATTATTGTATCTTTTGATGATGAGAAAGAATAGCTCGTATCTTTACCATCAGTCATTAATAAAATAAAATGTCCATTTTCATCTTCACTAAAATCATTAATAGCATTATTTAAAGCTACAGATATTTCAGTACCATCAGTTGATACATGCCAATCATCTTTAATACTATTAGATGCTTTTTTAACACTTTCTCTATCAGTAGTAAATGATTGTAAATTCTTATAAGAACCAGCAAACTCAGCTACACTGAATCTATAGTTACCAGTAAACTTATCTATAGCAGAATTTGTTAATGATATTCTTTTAAACTCTGAATCATTACCATCAGCACCTGTATAATAATCATATCCCTTTTCTTCCATTTGTTTTGATGAATACATAGATATAGAATTATCTATTACAAATAATATATCATTAGTATAATTATCATTTGTAACTGTATCATCACCTATAACATATTTAGAGAAATGATTTAAGGTTACAATTAATACTTTATTTTCTTTATCTACAGTAGTATTAACTTTATCTAACTTTTTAGTTTCTTCATTAAAATAATATAATGATAATTTATCTTCATTTAATCCTTTTTTAGTTATTTCATCTATATTATATTTAATCTTTATTTCAGCAGAAGTAAAAGTTCCATTTGAATAGAAATTAAATACTTTATCTAATAAACCATCCATATTATTAAATATATTATTATTTAAAGTATCAACACCAGTTGATGCTATATTACCTTTACCATTTATGGTAATAGTAACACCTAATGATTCATTATTGATAGTATATGTTAATTCTCTATCAGAATCATTTACTCCATCACCTTTGGAATCCTTCTTTAATGGATCTAATCCTAAATCTATTTCATTACCATCTAATATACCATCTTCATCTGTATCAGCTTTTAATGGGTCTGTTTTAGTATTATCTATTTCTACTTTATCAGGTATGCCATCATTATCTGTATCAGATGAATAAGGATTAGTGCCTAATTCCTTCTCTTTTAAATCAGTTATACCATCAGCATCATTATCAGTTTCTTCAGTTATCTCATCCTTATTAACACCATATAGTATATTTGATTCTTTTAAGTCATATACACTTATTTTTTTCTCTATCTTTTTACCACTTGGTGCTATTGCTGTAATAGTATAGTTTCCATCTTTATTAGGTAATTTCCATGTAGCAGTTAAACCATCAACAGCTAAATTACCATCAGATACTTCAAATCTAATATTTTCTATTACATTATCATGCTTATCAAATGCTCTTGCAACAAGTGTTAAGGTTGTAGGAGTTGTAATATTAACATTATAGTCTCCTTTTTCTTCATCCCATGATAATTTTGTAAAGTCATATAAACAATTAAATAATATTATTCCTATAATTAATACAAATATAAAAGAAGAACATATTATAAATATTTTTTTATGTTTCTTTATAAAATCAACTATTAAATTAAAATAATTAACATTTGATTTATTTTGATTATTGATTTCACTTGTAGTAGGAATTGAAAGTGGATCAAAAGTATTTGTTTTAACTTCTTCTCCTTCTTTTAATTCTCTTACTTGTTTACCACATATTGGACAATTAATTTCTTCTCCAGTTAATCCAGCACCACACGACTTACAAAACATTTTACCATCCTCTATTCTTATTTAATTATATTATATTTGAGTATAATTTAAAATAAAAAAGTATGATTTAATCATACTTTTACTTCTTAGGTAAAATAACTTCTTTACCACCCATATAAGGTTGTAATACTTTAGGTATCTTAACACTTCCATCTTCTTGATAGTTATTTTCAATTAAAGCTATTAGTGCTCTAGTAGAAGCTAATACAGTATTATTTAATGTATGTAAGTAATAATTACCTTTATCACTCTTAGCTCTAATACCTAATCTTCTAGCTTGAGCATCAGTTAAGTTTGAACAAGAACCAACTTCAAAGTATTGTTGTTGTCTTGGAGACCATGCTTCAATATCACAAGATCTAAACTTTAAATCAGCTAAATCTCCTGAACAACATTCAAGTTGTCTTACAGGTATATCTAAACTTCTAAATAATTCAACTGTGAATCTCCACATCTTTTCATACCATTCAACCGATTCTTCAGGTTCACATATAACTATCATCTCTTGTTTTTCAAATTGATGAACTCTATATATACCTCTTTCTTCAATACCATGAGCTCCTACTTCTTTTCTAAAGCATGGTGAATAAGATGTCATGGTAATAGGTAATTTAGTTTTATCAATTATTTGATCTTTAAATTTACCTATCATAGAATGTTCTGATGTACCAATTAAGAATAAATCTTCACCTTCAATTTTATACATCATTGCATCCATTTCAGCAAAAGACATAACTCCATTTACTACATCAGATCTAATCATGAATGGAGGTATACAATAAGTAAATCCTTTATCAATCATGAAATCTCTAGCATAAGATAACATAGCACTTGATAATCTTGCTACATCACCCATTAGATAATAGAATCCATTTCCACTTGTTCTACCAGATGCATCTTTATCTAAACCATCAAATGTAGCTAAGATATCAGCATGATATGGTATCTCATATGGAGGAACAACAGGTTCACCAAACTTTTGTACTTCTACATTCTCTGAATCATCTTTACCAATTGGTGTATCAGGAGAAATAATATTTGGTATTACCATCATTCTTTTTTTAATTTCTTCATCTAATTTAGTTTGTTCTTCTTCTAAAGCAGGTATTTTATCATTTATTTCTTTTACCTTTAATTTAGCTTCTTCTGCTTCTTCAGTTTTACCTTGTCCCATTAATTGACCAATAGATTTAGATATAGTATTCTTTTCAGCTTTTAAGTTTTCAACTTCAGTCTTAAGCTTTCTATTCTTTTCATCCATTTCATATACTTCATCTACTAATGGTAATTTATCATCTTGATATTTCTTTTTAATATTTTCTTTAACTAATTCTTTATTTTCTCTTATTAATTTAATATCTATCATATATTTTTCCTTCTTTCTATTTCTTTAATAAAATTATTAATAAGTATATCATTATCATCTATTTCAGGATGATATTGTACACCTATCCATAATAAATCTTTATTTTCAACAGCTTCTATTATACCATCATCTGTATGTCCTACGACATTTAATAGTGATCCAACATATTGAACTACTACTCCATGTAATGATACACCATTTACAATATTTCCTTCATATAATTGATTTAATAAACTATTATTATCAATTATAACTTCATGTCTTGCAAAATCTATATTATCTCTAGTAACTATATGGAAGTGTTTTTCATTATTATCTAATCTATGTAATACAGGTTTATTATTTTTCATTTCATCATAAGCTACTCTATATTCATCTTGTATTGTTGGTTTAACACCTTTATCATTTAATACTGAATAAATACTCATAGCTTGCATTCCCATGCATACACCTAATACAGGTTTATTATTATCTTTAGCATATTCAAGTAATTGATATATGCTAGGATCTATTTTTATTCCACCAGGAATAATAAATGCATCACATAAAGATAATTGTTCTAATGATAACTTACCATCATTTAATAATAATCCAATAGGAATAGCATTAGATGCAAATACTCTTTTAGCATAGTTATTAACTATAAAGTATTTATCTTCATATGGATCATCATTCTTATATAATTCTATTCCAGGTATTATACCTATTACTAATTTATCCTTCATATAACTCAAACCTATACTTTTGTTTAATATTTGGATATTTAACATGATCTACTTCAGATAAGAACATCTCTAATGGTCTAGCTGCAAAGTCTACACCATGCATAGTTTCTACATCATATAATGGTTTATATATAACCATTTCTTCTCCTGTTTCAGTATGTCTTGAAGTACCTATTATTAAATATAAATATTTCATAGGATCTTTTAATAAATCTTCATCACTTATAGTTTCTCTTTTAAAGTGTTTAACTATATCACCTGGTTTAAATCTATTTTCCATATATATTCTCCTTATAATAAACTATTCCTTGTTTAGATGGTGGATATAAATTATCTGGTAGATTATTTATATCAAACCATTTCCATTCATCTTCTTTATCAGGTTCCATGACTTTAACTACACCCGAATAATTACTTGCTATAGTAGTTATTGTAACAAAATGTCTATCAGGAGCTATATCATCACTTGCATAAATTATTTTAGGTTCTACTATATCTAAATTACATTCTTCTTTAGTTTCCCTTATAGCACATTCTATAATTGTTTCATCATACTCTTGTTTACCTCCAGGTAAAGACCAAGTATCTCTTCCAACAATACCACCAGTGTCTTTTTTATTCTTTGATCTATGACCTAGTAGTATTTTATTACCATCCATTATAATTGCACTTACTCCTACTCTTACTTGATTCATATTATCCTCCTAAAAAATAAAAAAGAGATAGCTTTTAAGAAAGTGCTTAAAGCACGGTGCCATCTCTTTATTTAACTTATTTACTATAACGGAGTATATCCGGGTATTATTATACCAACTAATAGGTAGATTCATATATACTTATATATCTATTCTCACCAACCATAGATTCTCTTTAATACTTATATATATTACTAGTCCTATATCATCGCATTACATAGTTAATTATATACTTATTTATATATAAAATCAATTATATATTTTTCCTTTAACCCTAGTGTAGTATATATTATTTTTGTGTTATAATCAAATTAGGTGATTAAAATGGAAGATTGTATATTTTGTAAAATTATTAAAGGAGATATTCCTTCAAAAACTATATATGAAGATGATATAGTTAAAGTTATTATGGATGCTAATCCTAATGCAGATGGTCATATGTTAATAATACCTAAAAAACATATAGAAGACTTCACTGAAATGGATGATGAAACTATTAAACATATTCATAATATAGCTAAAAAGATGAAAGAATTAATATATAATAAACTAGATAATGTAGAAGGACTAGTACTAGTAAATAACTACGGTAAGTTCCAAGTAGTTAAACATTATCATTTACATATATTACCTAATGGATTTAATTCAAGTAAGAATATACCTATAGATGATATGTATAATAAATATATGAATTAATAATAAATACCTAGGTTACCCTAGGTATTTTATTTATATCACAAATATTATATATATTCTTATTTATTAAATCTGTCAAAAATCTTAGATTTAACACTATTTCTAAATTCAACAATATACTTTTCATTAGGATAAACTTTTATAGCTTTATCTACATAATCAATAAATTTTCTTGTTTTATTATTTTTATTAATGGCATTCTTAATAATTTGATGTTTATCTATTTTCGTATGTTTCTTTTTTCCTTTTTCTATTCGTAAATTTTCACGAGCTATCATTTCATC
This sequence comes from uncultured bacterium, assembly GCA_946643435.1. GTDB lineage: Bacteria > Bacillota_I > Bacilli_A > RF39 > UBA660 > UBA6985. The sequence continues at coordinate 22,608 of CAMPCD010000006.1, read as the reverse complement.
TATTTTTCTATACAGTTTATAATAAAATTTGGTCAAAGTTTTATCTCTAAATTTTATATTTTTGCCATCAAATGAAAATCCTAAGTAACTTACAAAGGTATTACCATTACGCATATTATAAATATTTTCATGGAGTGATTTAATTGATTCTCCATTATATAAAAATCCTGAAGTTTTTTCAATGTTTAATTCCATTGTATTATACTCCTTACTTATATGTTGAATTATATTCCAAATTTCAGAAATCGATTCAATTTCATCACTTGGAATTATGATAATTATATCATCCGAATATCGCATGTATAATCCATGTTTATTATCAACATAATTTCTTATGTACTTATCAAAATCTATCATATAAATATTAGCAAATATTCCACTCAATGGTGAACCTTGTGGAATCCCATAACTTTTATCATTTTTTATTATTTTATTTTTTAACTTTTTCTTTACTATTTTCCATTCTGTTTTATCTAATAAACTATTACATTTTTTCAGCGATTTTTCACTCTCTATATTATTATCTAATAGATAAGCTATAATATCAGCTTTTTCTATGTAAGAATATTTAGTCATTGATTTATAGATTTTATAATAGTCATCTGGTAGTGGATTTTGATTTAGAACAATAGATAAATTATTCTTTAATTTTTTATGATCAATTTTATCAAAGAAATTAGACAAATCACTAACTAAAATATAACAACCATTTGTTTTCTTAATATAGTCAAAAGCTTTTCTTGAAAACTCTATATTTGTCTTTCCTTTAAGGCATGTTCTATATGCAATCACGCTATTATTAATATCATTTTTTAATACATAATCATTATACTTATCATTTAGTAAATGAGAATACCATTGGTATATATACCTATCAATATGAGATGCATACTTTATTGGCCTACTTTTTTCTTTCCTTTCATAAGTTTTTTTGCTACGTTTAACATATTTATGCATAGTAATTGTGTAACTAATAAATGGATAAAAAGCATGTTTCAAAACAAAATTAGGATTTTTAACTATATTTATTACATCATCGATTTTTATTTTTTTGTCTATATGTTGATAATTCTTTTCTTTAAATATTTTATCCATAATCCCACCAATTTAAAGAAACACATCTAGGATGCAGCCTCCCTTATAGATGTGTTCATTAATAACCTTTCAATTTTCAATTCTTCATATTAAAATATACTCAGTTCTTTGCAATGCTGCTACCTCATTATTAAGTTTGATATAATTAATATAGTAAAGGATTTATTATTCTTCACATTAATAACTATACTGTCAAAGCGAGGTGGTTCATATATGAACGTTAACTTTAACATAACAATAATTATCAATATAATATTGACAATTAACATTGTAAACACATAGTACAATTTACCATGGCAATTATTATTATACTCTTCAAATTATTAATGTCAATTGTTATAAACTTATTAATACAATACGATAATCTTTATAATTATATATCCTCAATCTTAACTTCCTTACCAATTACACATGGCAATGCTATTAAATATTCATAAAGAGGTTCTTCATCTATTAATCCTAATGGATAAAATTCTTTAGGAATATTATTCCAATAATAATAAGATAATTCAGATATTACTGCAGGTATACATCCCTTTAATAAATTCATATCATGTTTTTCATAATTATCAGTATCTATTTCATATATCTTATAATTACTACCATCTGTTATTTTATTTATCATTCTTAATAAATTATCTTTATCAGTAGCAAATAATGATTGATATCTAGATAGTTTATCAGGATATTTTAATAATCTTTCATATTCAAATATTACATCAATTAAACTAGAACAATCATTAATTGATCTACAATAATATCCAATACCATGATAAGATAAACCATCTTTATAATTCTTTAATACATTATTATATACAACAACAGATGTTGAATCAGTTATATCAATATTTTTATTAATATTAACTATATCTCCTTCTTTTAATGTCATTGTTCTATCTATATGATACAGTTTCATAATAATACTCCTAAAATAATTATAAAAACTATTTTATAGAATTTCTACTTTTATCTAATGTTTTTCTTAAATATCTACCATATTCATTCTTTTTCATTAACTCTGCTCTTTCTTCAAGTTGTTCATCAGTCATCCATCCTTGTTTATATGCTATTTGTTCAGGACAAGATATAATTGATGCTCTTAAATTTTGAAGAGTCTTAATAGTAGCTGATGCATCTAATAATGAATCAGTTAAGCCTGTATCAAACCATGCATATCCAGCACCTAATAATTCAGCTTTTAATTTACCATCTTGTAAATACATATCATTAAGTGTAGTTATTTCATATTCACCACGAGCACTCTTTTTAACATCTTTAGCTCTATCTACTACTGTATTATCATAAAAATATAATCCAGTTATAGCATAATCTGATTTAGGATGCTCTGGTTTTTCTTCTACTGATATTACATTATTATTCTTATCTAATTCCATAATACCAAATCTTTGTGGATCTTTTACTTCATATCCAAAGATTGTAGCATTACCATCTTGAGCATTATTAACAGCATTATGTAATAATTCAGTTAGATTATTACCAAAGAATATATTATCACCTAAAACCATTGCACACACATCATTACCAATAAAGTCAGCACCCAAAGTAAATGCTTGAGCTAATCCATCTGGTGATGGTTGTATAACATAAGATATATTAATACCAAATTTAGATCCATCTCCAAATAATCTAATAAATCCTGGTTGATCTTCTTTTGTAGTTATTAATAATATATCTCTTATACCAGCTAACATTAATATTGATAGTGGATAATAAATCATTGGTTTATCATATATTGGAATTAATTGTTTACTAATTCCTTCAGTTATTGGGTAAAGTCTGGTTCCTGAACCACCAGCTAATACTATTCCTTTCATAAAGTACATCCTTTCAATTACCCCAAAGTTATTCTATATGTATTTATTATAAAACAAAAAAAGATGTATTACTACACCTTTTTATCTTAATGTATTTAAATATAATTCATATAATTGTTTATGTTTTTTTGCAATTACTTCAAGTATGACTCCTGTTATCATTAACAACAATCCAACCACTATAAAGAAACCACCAACAATTAAAGAAGGAAACTTAGAAACTAAACCAGTTTTAAAATATTCCATGAATGGTGGAATATTTAAAACAATTCCAATTACAAAAGCAATTATTGATAATATATTAAAGAAAATTCTTGGTTTATATTCTTTAAATAGTGTTTTTATCATCATCAACACTTTAAATCCATCTTTAAACGTATTTAATTTACTAACTGAACCTTCAGGTCTATCTCTGTATTCTATAGGTATTTCAACTAATTTATAGTTTTTATCCAACGCATGAATTGTCATCTCAGTTTCGATCTCAAATCCTTTTGATAGAACCGGAAAACCTTTAACAAAATCTTTCGAAAAAGCTCGATAGCCAGTCATTATATCCTTAACTTTTGCAGTAAATAATGTATTAATGAAGAATCTTACCATTACATTTCCCAAATTATGAAATGGTCTTTTATTTTCTTTAAAGTATGTCGATGATAATCTATCACCTATAACCATATCTGCTTTTCCTGATAATACTAAATCACACATTTCCTTTGCTGATTCAGCTGGATATGTATCGTCACCATCAATCATAAGATAACAATCAGCATCTATTTCTCTAAACATTGATCTAACTACATTTCCTTTACCTTGTCTATATTCATAACGAACTATAGCACCTGCTTTGTCTGCAATCTTATCAGTTCCATCCTTAGAATTATTATCATAAACATATATATCAGCATCTGGCAATGCTTTTTTATAATCTTTAACCACTTTTTCGATAGTTACAGATTCATTATAACACGGTATTAATACTGCAATTTTCTTTTTGTCCATCGCTTAATCACTTCCTTTTATTAATTTATATATAGTATTATACTCATCTTTGTATATTATATCATATTTATAATTTTTATTATTAAAAGTTGTTAAATCATCACTATTTACAGCATATATATACCTAACGTTTAAACTATATAATGTTTCACTATTTAAATATACATTTATGGAATCCGGGCTCGTTTCATTAGTGATATAATTATCACCAGAAACAATATTTAAGATAATATGAGCATATCTATTCCAGTTATCATTATAATTGTTATTATTATCAATTATTTTCCACTTGTCAAAATCAGGATAAAAATTAACAGCATTTAAAGTCTTAGCTCCATTTGCAATTAATAGTCCTTGATAAATAAGTGAATTATACGACATCCAATAGCTATCATCATTTGATACTATTTCAGATACTTTATTTATGCTATTATGATTCGAAATAGACTTTGTACCAACTGCAATTGGATTAATATTAAAACCAGAAAACACAATTAACAAGAATAAAGCTATATAGCAAAAATCTTTGTTTTTATTTCTTAATAAAAGAAGAATCACACTATAAAAAACGATTTCTAGTAAATAAACCCAAAATGGAAGAAAATCTTTAAGTGAAGTATTAATAAAAGATAACAATAATATTGAGTATGTTCCAACTGATAAATAGTAATAATCTTTGTTAATATTATAATCTATATCATCTAAACTACTTAATCCCCATATTGTAAAAATAACCGAGATTATACCAACTATCATTTTCATTCTATTTATATAATTAAAAAATAATAGTTTTGACATCCATAAAGGGAATCCAAATAACATAAATAATGAATACACGACTAGCATTATTAGTATAGCTAGACCTATGAATCTATTTCTATTTTTCTTTTGTTTTAATTTTAAGTAAACTTTAGGAAATAATAACATAATAAAGAATCCAAAATGAATATAAGTACTATCTTCACACGAATTTGTATAAGGTGAACCATTTCTATATGACAAAAATGGTGTAGCCAAGTCAGTGAACAAATCTCTAAATTGATATGAACCACCAATCTCAATCCTAGCCCCAGGATATACTGTATTCATCGTAGCTTGCAACGCATCGATATTATTTAAGACAAAATATCCAACTAATAATAAACTAACAATAGCTATAAATATTAAACGAATAATATTCTTTTTATCATCTATAATCTTATTTTTATCCCTAACTAATAAAATAATCAATAACATTAATAGAAGCCAGCCTAATCCAACTTGAAATGACGGGAAAAGAGCAATAACGTATTCCAATATAGCAAATGGAATAATTATAGTCAATATGTTTTTTACTAAATGATTCCTATTTGATACTACATGATAAGCCATTACTAAAATCGCCATGAAATTTAATATAACATCAGGCATATGTGGAGCAAACCACCACAAAGTGGATGGACCGAACGATAATAAAATCATTCCCAATATACTTAGCTTCTTTTTACCTTTAGTAATAATCATAAATAATTCAAATGAGAATAGAATAAATAAAATAGTTTTACCGCACCAATACCATGATAAACCATATTCATTTCCTAATAGAATATACCCCCAGCAAATTGGCTTAGATAAAACTGTAATATCTAAAACCGGCGAATTATATCCGATTATCATATTTTGCGAAGTAATACCAACTCTATCTGAATATATATTATAATTATTATAATTCTGACTCATATAATACGGGGTCATAACTAACCACTCATCAGATCTTATACTTTTAGATTCACCGTAAACTATAGACTGATTACCATTATCAGGTATATATTTATCAAACTCCCCTATAGATGAACCATGAATCTTAAATAATACACATAATACAAATACAACAATCGAAATAATATATCTATACTTAATAATATAATTTAAAACTTTATCAAATAACTCGCCATAAAAACGATTAGTAATAACAATTAAAAATAAGAATACACACAAAACACAATTAATAAAATTAAAACCATATTCAAAAAGATTAACAAAAAATATCAATAACACTCCAAGTAATAATAGAATAAAACAAATATTTTTTTTAATAAAATTAAACATAACAAACACCTCTTAATATGACATAAACAAATACTTTAATGCAATAAAATTAATAATGATTATTATTGATATAATTGTAAGCAATTGTGAATATATGGACACTTTATTTTTTAACTTTGATATATCAACTAATAAAAATGGTAAAATACAAATTGGTATAAAGTATCTTCCTTGAACTCCTTGAACAAAAAGATTTCTTATCCATCCATCAAGATATATACCACCAAAAATAACAGCCATATTTAATAACCAAATAAATGAAATCACTATTTTATCAGACTTAGACAACTTATTGCTATACGCGGAAAAAATAATTGCTATAATCATCCCGATATAAAAAATAATAGGTTCTCTAGATGGTAAAATAACCTCGTCATATTTTAAAGAAGCTCCGGCAAAATCTGTAATATAATCATTAAAATCTATTTTAAATGTATTATAAACAACAGCAAGTGGCTTATATGGAGACGATAAAGTATATTTCATTTTATTATCCATAACCCCTGGCGAAAGTTGAGAATATGTTATTCTACTATTATCAAAATTGATTGGCATGTATACTTTATGATAGTATAGCTCACATGATTGAAGTATAAAAAGTATAAAAATAGAAACAATAGCAATTTTTTTGTGATCCTTAATAAAAGCAAATATATCTTTTCTAATAATAAATAATATAAATATCAAAGGAAAATATGCAAACTTATATATAAAAATCAATAAGCATAATATACAAATAACTATGAATCTTTTTATACTCAACTCAATATCACCATATTTTTGATCAAGAACAATAGCTATAAATAATAAAGACGAAAGATTTCCAACACAATCAATTGATATTGATGTAGATTGTTGCAAAAATATTGGAGTTAGCATAATTAATAAAAACAACAGTTTAAATATTGGAGTTTTTTTAATAATAAAGTATCCAACCACAATATATAGAATATAGTTAAAATAAGAAGCTAAATACATTTTTAATAATAAAGGTATATGTAATAATCTTCCAAGTAAGTATCCAAATATATTAAATATATATAATAAACCAGGATAGTTGATAAAACTCATGGTCATATACTCATAATTATTATAATCGTTAATAATACTGTTATAGGCAGCATGATAAGAATCGTATTCTAATAATCCACCTTTTGGAAATGTTGCAATATTTGTAAAATTCATCAGAGACAATTTATGAATAGATACAAAATGAAACCACTCATCAGGTGCGCTACCTGGAACTTCTACAAGCCAGAAGAATAACCCAATAGGAATAGCTAACGATAAAAATACATATTCAATCTTTTTTGTATTAATATAATAAATTATACATTTAATTAAATAAACGAATATTAAATAATCTATAATCGCAGATGCAATTAATATCATTTTTGATATACTAATATTTCTATAAATACAATTTAGTAGAAAAAATGAATTAAATACCGCTATATGAGAAGCTAAAAATAATAAAACTAATCTATATTTATAATTATTGTATTTTTTATTACTAGAGATAAAATGTAATGCAACCATTATGCAACTTATAATAAATAACAAAACGCAATACATATAGGTTTTATCTTCGCCTTTATATCTGACATAAAACTCGTTACTCATATAATTATTTTCATCATCACTATCATCGATATGTTTACCAATAAAACCAAATGACTCACCTTTTTTTAAATCTCTTGTAGTAATAACGAATCTATAATTTTTATTATAAGATTCTTTTTGAACATAAAAATCCATTTTTACATAACTTAGATCATTTAATTCTTTTAATTCATAATTGTTTGAATAGATGGCATCTTCACCATCATATAAGGTTATATTAATTGTTCCTTGAGATAATCTCTTGTTATAATTCACAAAAAATAAATCCGTTCTCTCTAATTCTCGAACACTAGATTTGAAAAAACCCTCTATAGTACTATTACTATTAACATTTATGATATTATCTACTGATAAATCAAAGTTACTCTTTTCTATAGGATAATATACTTTAAAAGCAATTATTAATACTGATAATATTGCAAAAAATATACTCAATATTAGATATTTATTTTTTAGAAATAATCTCATTTAATCACCTCATTTTTTTAGTTTAAACCACATAGATAATGTATAATTTGAATTATAATAAGGATCTTTCTTTATATATTTATCCCATTTTTCATACATATAGTTTTCCTCTTCTTTAAATCTCTTATACTTTTCAGATGTAGTATCATATCCTCTTGATTTAGATTCAAAGTGAGTTAATTGAGCCATTGGAACAAATACATTTTTGTAACCCTTTTCAAGTAATTTCATATTAAAATCAACATCATTATAAGCAACCTTTAAATCTTCTTCTAATCCTTTTACACTATTAAACTTATCTTTACTAACTACTAAGCATGCAGCAGTATTTGCAGCATAATTGTATGGTACGCATAATCTTCCATAATCTCCTAAGTCGTCTTTAGTTCTACCTATGTAAGCATGTGATGCAACACCACCTAAGCCCATGATAGTACCAGCATGTTGAACAGTTCCATCAGGATAGAATAATTTTGCTCCAACAGTACCAACATGATCTTGCATAGCATAGCCAACCATATATGTTAACCAGTTAGGTTCAACTATTTCTGTATCATTATTTAATAAACAAATATATTCGCCTTTAGATTCTCTAACAGCTTGATTATTTATTTTCGAATAATTAAATTCGTAGTTAGCATCTATAACTTTAAAGTTCTTATACTTCTTTTTATATTCATCAAATAATTTAAATGTCTCTTCTTTTTCACTATTATTATTCATTAAGATAACTTCAAAATTCTTGTATGATGTCTTTTCATATAAAGATTTTAAACAAGTTTCTGTAACATCAGCATAATCCTTTGTAGGAATTATAATAGAAACTAATGGTTCCTTTTTAATATCATAAATAACTCTATAATATGTAGATCTTTCATCAACTTCTACATGTCCATTAATTTTTCTTCTCTTTAAAGCATCTTCTATAGCTTTTTTACCTCTTTCAACAGCATATGATTTATTATCAATAACCATTGAAGTTGAACCTTCAACCATTCTCCAATGATATAAGATTCTAGGTATATGATGGATTTTATCAGTTAATTCAGTCACTCTTAAGAATAAATCAAAATCTTGAGCACCCTCAAATCCAACTCTAAAGCCTCCAACTTTATCAACTAAAGTCTTTCTTATAGTTGTTAAATGACAAATATAATTTAAAGATAATAATGTATCAGGAGACCAATCAGGTTTAAAGTTAGGATAACATCTTCTACCTGTAGTATCTAATTTATCTTCATCTGAATAAATGAAATCTAACTTCTTATTTTTATTAAGCTCATAAACTACAGAATATAAAGCATCTTCAGTTAATTCATCATCATCGTCTACTAATGATATAAATTCACCTTTTGCCATTTTAATTCCATCATTAGATGCATTAGAAATATGACCATTTTGTTTTCTATATTTAACTCTGACTCTTTTATCCTTTTCCTCATATTCTCTTAATGTTTCAATTGTTTCTTCATTTGTTGAAGCATCATCTACCAAGCATATTTCAAAATTATCATATTTTTGATTAAGTATAGAATCAATACACTTAGCTAAATATTCTCTACCAATATTATAAACAGGAATAACAATACTAATTAATGGTTTATATTTTAACTCCTTATATTCTATTGGTTGTTCATACTTTTCTAACCATTGATTATATTCATTAATATTGTTTGGTTCTAAATATAATTTAGTTCCTCTAACTTTAACTCTTGAAACAAAATCTCTCCAGTATTTTCCCCACATTCTTGGTGGAACAAGAAAATGATATTCCTTCCAAAAAAATCTGATACCTTTACCTAAAGTAACAAATATAGCCTTAAGTAGAGATAAAAAAGATTTTAAAGTCCATTTAATTTTATGAAGAATTCTTTTAACAATACTCATTCTTTGTTTAAAGAACATTTCTTTTTTTCCTTTATTAATAACATACGCAGTAACATATTTAGTTCCACGTGGAATAATAGCAGATATATTAAAATCTTCTTCTTTTTCTACATTTAAACAATTGTAATCAACTTTAGTGTTATCACAATATATTTCAATTTCAATTGCCTTATTCTTTTTAGTACCAACTAATTGTAATACTGGATTTTTAACACCAGTAATGCTTTGATGTATTAATCCGATGTTTTCTACTTTAAACATGTATAATCACTACTTTCTAATTTTTTCTATCAATCTAAAGAAAATTTTATATCTTAATGTCTTTTTAATTTTATCAAATTTTTCTTGTTGCAACTTTAACTCATTATTTTCAGCTTTTAGCCTTATGTTTTCTTTTTCAACATTTAACTTTTGTTCTAATATATTATTATAATAATCATTCATAACCTTATAAGAATCTATCTTCTTAATACTTCTCTTTTGTTTTTTATCAGATATAGATAATTCATATAAATTTTGAACTATAGAATAATCATACAAATTATCATTCATGTTAAATAATGAAGTATCAATGGCATTAGCGTATGGTGGTAAAACCCTAGTTTCACCAATTTTCTTTAAATTATAATATATACCATTCTTTTCCTCTATATTACTAATCATTTCAGTAAATGAATTATGAGTAAAAAATCTTAAATGAGTACTATCTAGTATTCCTTCATCATTATAATTGAAGTTTCCATTTATTAACTGAATAATAATATCTAAATGTGCCATGTTAGGAATAGATATAATTATTTTTCCACCCTTCTTTAACTTTTTAGATATATTATAAATTACTTCATCAGGGTTAACTAAATGTTCTAATACGTCAGCAAAAATAATATAATCATATCTATCTTTATTCTTATAGAAATCATCATTGAAATCAGTAACATCTAAATTATAAGTCTTTCTATAAGACTTGTTTTTTTCTAATTCCTTATAAAAGGATTTACTATATTCAATTCCATCAATTGTTGAGTCATAATCAACCAACGTATTACCTAATACTCCGGTATTAGCTCCAACATCAAGGATATCCTTATGTTTTTTATCTTTGATAATATGATTAATAATAATAGAATGTGAATCATTAAGATTATTTAAATCTACTATTTCCATCTTGTATTCATTATTGATTGTCTTTTTACCAAGAGCATTCTTATATGCATTTCCAAGCACAAAATAATCTTTATTCATGATAATTCACCTTATTTCTTTCTTGCAATTTTTATAATCTTATCAATATTATTGTTAATATCATCAGATTGTAATAGTGGAACAATCTTAGCAATAATCTTTTCATCACAATTCCACCACTTAATATTTTCCAACTTATCAATAATTTCTTTCTCAAATCTATATCGGATAAATTTAGCGGGATTTCCTGCATATATTGAGTATGGCTCAATGTTTTTTGTTACTACAGAATTTGCACCAATAATTGCTCCATCACCAACTGTCACACCAGATAATATGGTAGCTCCACGACCAATCCACACATCGTTACCTATATTGATATCACCCTTTGTATGAGGATGTCCTTTAATATAATTAAAACTATTTAACAACGCATTAAATGGATAAGTAGATACAAAATCGCTTCTATGTTCTCCGCCTAATACAAATGTAACTCCTTCAGCAATTGAACAAAACTTACCAATATTTAACTTAGTTAAGTTATCCCATTCCATAACACTAAATGTTCCATAGGTATAATCATCTACATGTACATTAGGCGAATATGTAGAATAATGATCTTTCCAGTTCTTTTTAACTTCCAACAATTCTTTAACTTTTCTTGACTCAAACAAACTCATATCTCCTATATTTCCTCAGCAAATCTTTTTTCTAATTTCTTAAATAACATATAGCATACTATTAATATTAGTAATCCTACACCTAATAATCCTAATAATTGTTTCATACCAGGTATTTCATGAGCATAGAATATATTTCTATATGCTTCAACTAAATATGCAAATGGATTAAGTTTGAATATAAATGCGAACTTAGTACCATCAAACATACTAGCAGGATATAAAATTGGTGTAGCATAGAATAATAAATTAATAATAAAATTAATCATATACTCTACATCTTTAATATATACATTTATAGCACTAGTTAAGAACACCAAAGCTAAACTGAATATATATTGAACTATCATTATTAATGGCAAGAATATTATATGCCATGTAATACCAGATCCAGTAAATATAGCAAATAATAATATAATTAAACAACTTATTAAGAAATTAACACATCCAGATGTTACTGATGATATAGGTAATATTTCTCTAGGGAAATATACCTTCTTAATTAAATTTCCATTATTAGTTATACAAGTAGTACCATTCATCATAGACATAGTAAACCAAGTCCATGGAATAATACCACATATAATAAATAATAAGTAATTAGGAATAGTTTGTCCTCTCATTAAATATGGGAATACAATAGCATATACAGTAACTTGTAATAATGGATTAATAAATGACCATAATACACCTAGGAAAGATGCTTTATATTTACCTCTAATATCTTTCTTAACATTAGTAAATAAAAACTCTCTATATTGATATAATTCTTTAAAGACCTTCATATTAAGCACACTCCTTAATATATTCATCTATAACCTTTTCACATTCTCCATCCATACGAACTTCACCTTCATGAATCCATATACCTCTATTGCATAATCTCTTAACAGCATCTAATGAATGTGAAACTATTACTATAGTCATATCAGACTTAGCTAATTCTTCTAGTTTAGCAAAACACTTATCTTGGAAGTGTTGATCTCCAACAGCTAATATTTCATCAATCAATAATATATCTGCATCTACATTAATTGCTACAGCAAATGCTAAACGCATATACATACCAGATGAATAAGTTCTTACAGGAGAATCAATAAATTCACCTAACTCACTAAATTCAATAATCTTATCCAATCTTTCATCTATTTCTTTCTTAGTTAAACCAAATATAGCTGCATTAAAGTAAATATTTTCTCTACCAGTAAAATCTGGATGGAAACCAGCACCTAATTCAAGTAAAGAAGTTAACTTACCATAAGTAGTAACTCTACCCTTATTTGGAAATATAATCTTAGTCATTAATTTTAATAAAGTAGATTTACCTGATCCATTAACACCTATTAATGCAACAGTTTCTCCTTTCTTTATTTCTAAATCAATGCTTTTAAGTACAGTGTGTACTTCATTTTTATTCTTCTTCCAACCTCTGACTAATCTTTCTTTCATAGTATTAGCCTTATCAGAATAATACTTAAACCATTTAGTCATATTAGTTACTTTTATTGCAACATCTTTTTTCATAACATCACTCTCTTTAAAATTATATCATATATGCAATAAAAAAACGATGAAAACTCATCGTTTTAAATTTCAATAATAATATTGATTATTTATATTATTTATTATTATTTATTAAATATTCGATTGGTGGATTAAACTTTAATCCCTCGCAAGTTTTACCAAATACTATCTTAATTTTTTTTAATTTATCTTTAGTTGATGAGAATACTATTCTTAGTAAGTAATAAAATTGTCTTAATAAGATATAAATTACTCCTACAATACCTTCTCTTCTATAATAGTAACCTTCATTTCTGAAAGCATAATTATATCTCCATAATCTATCGTTCTTTTCTTGAACAATATCACAACCAAAATTACTATTACACTTGTGAGTTACAACGCTTTCATTTATTAAATATGAAGGATATTTTCTTGATATTCTGCGCGAATATTCCCAGTCATCTGTCCAAATAAAAAACTCTTTAATAGGAAGTCCCAATTCTTCAACTACAGTTGTTTTAACAAAAAAAGATACAAACGAACTAGTAACTACAGGAACGATTTTAGATTCATAATCTACATTAGTTTTAAATATAGACTTTCTTTGCATGTTCATTTTGCAAATACTTTCATCTTTCCATAATACTTTACTAGCTAGGAAACCATATTTACCCTTTAATTTCTTATCATAGTTAAGTAACATTTCAAGAGAATCTTTATGAACAATTGAATCATCATCCATTAACCACATATAATCGCATCCGAGTTTATATGCTTCTTTTACACCAAAATTAAATCCTCCAGCGCCACCTAAATTTTCTCCTGTATTTTTATATATGACTTTTTTGTCATCAATTAAGTTTTTAATATAATCATATGTATTATCTGTACTTCCGTTATCAACAACTAGGATTCTACAATTCTTATATGATTGTTTCTTTAATGCATTTATACATTCTTTTAATAATTCTTTTCTATTATATGTAACAACAATTGCTATTACACCTTTATCTGTATTTTTTACCATTTAATATCTACTCCTAAATGATTAATCATAAATTTATAAGTTGATAAGAACAATTTAAAAATATGAAGTCTATATATCCATCTAACAATCCATACCTTTTTATTAGAACCGTTATTTTTTCTAACATATGAATGTTTAATATACTTATTATTCTTCCAACCAGGGAAATATTCATTTAAGAAAGCAGTATTATCCTTAAGAGCTTTATTAAAATCAAGTTCTTTGTCTTCAGATAGTCTGTACATAAAAGATATACCTAAATGTAAGAATGCATTAGCATCTACATAGTCTAACATTTTTGGATTTTCTTTTTGATAAATAGATCTTACTTCTTTCATTGCTTCATATACACCAGGTATCAAATCTTTCTTAACTGTATTAATAATAGAATCTTTTCTAACCATATAATAAACTAATGAATCATTGATAAATGTAATTTTTTTACTATTAATAAAAATTAATTGTAAGAACATCATGTCATCTAATACTTTAGGTACGTTTTCTAAATCATGCATTTTCTTTAATAATTCAGCTTTATATATTTTATTCCATGGAGCTGTATTAATCTCTAATAATAATCCAGGATTTTCTTGAATATTAAATGACTTATGTTTAAACTTAGTCATTTCTCTAGAATATAGTTTTTCAGTATCCATGTCGATTCTGTCAAATCCGCAACAAGAAATATCAGCCTTTTCCTTCTTAGCAGCCTTATATAGTTTTTCGGCATAATCTAAAGCAACATAATCATCAGAATCAACAAAGCCAATAAATTCTCCTTTAGCTTTTTTGATTCCGTCCATTCTTCCTCTCCATACACCTTCATTTTTCTTATCTATAATAACAATTTTGTCACCATACTTCTTCTTATAATCTTTTAATATTTTAAGACAATTGTCTGGAGAACCATCATTTATACAAATAGCTTCAACACCATCTAATGTTTGATTAACTAGTGAATCAAGACATCTAGGCAAATATTTTTCAACCTTGTAACAAGGAACGATTATACTTAACTTTTTCTTTTCTTCTTTTTTCATAATAACCTCCTAAAATTTTAATAAAGCAGTTTCACATACACTTTCTAGTTTATTTTTAAAATCATCTAAATCAGAATCTGAAACTTCTTCATATTTATTCATCTTTAAGCCAAGTAATAGATACTTCTTTTCACCAAGATTATGAAGTTTAAATAATTCTACTCTTTTTGGTGTATATTTTTTTATAAAATCTACATATTTATCACTATTACTTATTACGTATTCATTTGAAACCGGAATTCTAATAACAATCTTACTTGGATCAAAAATTTTAAATAATGTTTCTATATTATCTAAATAGAGACTCAAATTATTCATTAATACATTTTTAGTTAAATCAGAGTCTAATATTTTTAAATCTACAATCATTGAATCAGCATACTTTAAAGCTAATTCCATATATTCTTTTTTTACAAATAGCGAAGTTTCAAAACATATATTAATATTTTCATCTTTTAATCTTTTTAATAATTCTTCGTATTCATTAATCCATAGAAGTGGTTCACCACCCGAAAATGTAACACCGCCATTATCATAGTATACTTTATCTTTTACTACTTCACTGTATATTTCGTCTATTGTCATTTCACGTCCAAATACACCATCTTTATTATTATCCGCATCATGATACCTTTCTATAGAATGGTTTATATTTTCTGGATTTGCACACCAAGGACATTTTAAACTACATCCTTTAAGAAATACTGTAGTTCGAATACCCTCTCCATCTGTTAATGAAAAACGTTGGATATTAGAAACGATAACTTTACTACTCATATCCCTTCTCACTCTCCTGGGCTCTTAAAATTAAAACATCCTTATAAGATTCTGGTAAATCATTAAAATACGCACTAAATCCCCATACTCTAACAATTAAGTTTGGATATAATTTTGGATTTTTCTTAGCAGCTATTAAAATTTTACTACTTACAACATTCATTTGCATCTCATAAAATAAATTATTACTTATACTTATTCTTAAGAAATCAATAAACTTATCATAATTACATTCTAGGAAACTAGGATTAACAATAAAATCAATTACATTACCATTAATTTTATTACTTGAATAATCAAGTTGACTAGCGAAATTAAATAAAGATGTATATGGCAAACCGTTTATGTCCGACGAAATATGAACAATAAATGGTTCACCATTTTTTCTTCCATCAAAAGATGCATATTGATTAACAGAATGTGTAATATAAGAAGGTGCACTATAACCTATCTTAACCTTACCACCTTTAATTAGATTGTTGCTTATTGATTTACTCATCATATTCATAATTCTATTACTTAAGTTTAAAACTTCTTCATCATCAAGGCCATATCTTTTACTATTATTCTTAAGATCATTTAAAATATGATTGTCGTTGTTAAAATTGTTATTTCTTAATTCATTAAATTCTTTAAGTGTATATTTATTATCTCTAAATACATACTTATCAATATTTAAGATTGAATTAACAACATTTCCTAATGATACGGTTGTTAATCCACAATAATTATATTTACCTCTACAATCTATAATATCTTCATTTAATTTATCACAATCACTTACAAAAATCGAAACATATGGTTCTTTTTCATATTCCCAGTTATTAATCATATCAGCCATTTCTTTGACATATTCAACAATATATTTATCGTATCTTGTTATCAAATCATCAATATTTTTAATAGAATCTAATTCTTCATTATTTAACATTCTATTAAAAGGTTCCATAAACACTAATGTTTCTAAGTTATTTTGTTCTACTCCTTTACCAGGAACTAAAGGTTCCCAACAGGCAGAAACCGAATAATTATATGCATCATCCTTATCATATCCAAATTCTATCATGCGGTTAATTATCAAATCATCATTTGCAAATAAAGGAGACCCTATACCTGTCTTAATGCAATCTACGGATGCATCTAACAACGCTTTTGGTATATCTCTCGATACTCTAAGTAAAATTTTAGGATCAGGATAATGAATTTTCTTTAATTCGTTAATAAACATATATGTTAAATCATTAACTAAATAATTACCTTTTTCATCTTTTCCACCTAATACAATAATTTGCCCTGTATCTCCAAGTAAAGTATTACTCTTATACCAAAAGTATTCGTGCAATATACATAAGAAATCTTTTATATATTTAGAAGCTTCTTCCTGAGTAATATACTTATTTTCAATATCATCATAATAATATTTAGCTAGTATTTTATCTAATCTTCCAAGACCAACAAGCATATGACCCGTTTGCCACATTATTTGATTAAAAAATAGTATTCTTTGTAACGCCTCATCAAAATGAACTGCTTTAGAATCTTTAATTGAAAGAATATTTTTTATTATAACTTCTTTATTATCTATATTTAGTTTTAAAATATAATTAACAGTATGATCTATATATGAATTTATTCCTTCAATTACAACATTTTTATCGTCAGAATATTGAGACCCACTTTTAGGTTTTAATTCTTCTAAACTACTTTCTAATATAACACTATAGTCAACTGTGAAATTTTCTAAATACCTTTTTTTAGAATAAAACACTTTATGAGTATCTATATTATAAAAGAAAGAATTTATCTTTGAGTTTTTAAAACCTATTTGCCCTAACATACGTGCAGTATTATACGCTTGGTTTTTGTTATTCTTTACCCTATATCTTAGAAATAAATCGCTAATCATATAAAAGATAGTCTTAAAAATACCGAAACTTCTATTATATCGATAAAATTTTACTAATCTTGATATAACACGATTATCTTTTAAAAATAACTTTAAAAATTTCTTTAATAATTTCATATTAGCAGCCTACTTTCTTTTTACAAAGCGAACAATAGTGTTTAATGCATCCATAAACATTCTCGTTTTTAGAGCATACATACATAATGAATATACAATTCCACCAAGAACGAATAATTTAATAGTATTTATCATAGTTGGATCTAAGAATCTTGAATAAACGAAAATAATTACAAACATTATTAATCCACCGATTAAAGGTTTAATCGAAGATTTAAATATATCTGCAATATTATATGTCTTATTAATATATTTAAATTGGTATATCAATATAAATGATTCGGCAATAACAGATGCAATTGACGCTCCAATTGTGCCAATAATATTTATTAATATAAAATTAAATAAAACATTTACTAAAGCACCTAGAATAACAGACGTAGTAAACTTTTTTTGTTGATCTGTATGAATTAAATAAACCACACCAGTTATACCATTTAGTCCAATAGCAATTATTAGAAAACTAGAAGCAATTAATAATGGCTCTACTGGTTTAAAATCAGGTCCGTAATACCAAGGAATAATATTATGAGCGCATCCAATAATACCTAGCATTAAAGGAATTCCAACTAACCATACAAATTCAAATGATTTTCTAAGACACTCTTTTACCTCTTCTATATCATTTTTAGCCCATGCGTTTGCAACACGAGAATTCATAACAACCTGAACGGAACTCATAATAATTACTGCCGCTTTGGCTATATTCTGTGCTTGCTCGTAAAATCCTACCTGGTTCATATCATTTGTGATTAATCCGACCATAGTTTTATCTAATACAGTGTAAATTTGAACCGCTATTTGAGGTAAAAATAATGAAATAGCAGGTATAATATGATATTTCAAATCCTTAGCACTAATTTTAACTTTTGTTAACCTTCTAGGTAAATAGAACCATAAAGATATGTTTCCAATGAATTCGGATATAGAAAAAATAGCTATATATTTCCATAAATCAGTTGGCGCCTTAACTAAAGCAAATATTGCTATAATACTAATAATTTTAACGATTATATTACGTATAACAATCTTATCAAATTGTTCAAGGCCTTGAAAGAACCATGATATGTTCAAAGAATAACCAATCATATAGATAAGGAATATTTTGTAATATAAACTATGAGCGCCGTTTATGCAGAACAACAAATAATAAAGAGCCATAGATAAAATAGTTGTTAAAACTCTAATAATTAGTATTTCCCAAAACTTTTTTGAATATTTATCGGGATTGTCCTCTACTTTTGCGATTTCTCTTTGACCATACATAGCAGTACCTAAGGAACCAAAAAGAACAAAGTATGTAACAATCGAAAGAGTATATCCGTTAATTCCTATTCCTTCTGCCCCAATTACTCTAGATAAATAAGGAGTAGTAATTAATGGCATTAAGATAGTTAAAACTTGATATAAAAGATTAAAAAAGACATTAGCAGTAATGCTTCTTTTTTTACCTGTCATTTTTTGTTTCCTTAACTACACTTAGTTCTTGACCTAGGTCAATAACCTTTTTTTGCAATTCTGTAATTTTCTTTGATTGAACAAAATTCATAACAAATAATACTACACATGCTATAGTTAAAAATAATGCTGGCGGATAATCAACACCAATAATACCAGCTAGCCAATCTAAAGATTTAGGCCAAATAGATAGTATTAATAGTACAATACAGAATACAATCCATATAAACGATTGAGTTACATCTAATTTATTTTTTCTAATTGAAA
Source organism: uncultured bacterium (assembly GCA_946643435.1). Classification (GTDB taxonomy): domain Bacteria; phylum Bacillota_I; class Bacilli_A; order RF39; family UBA660; genus UBA6985. The sequence continues at coordinate 2,650 of CAMPCD010000006.1, read as the reverse complement.
TAAACATATAAAGCATTACTACTAGTGCTGCTATGATAAAAAATATATTCTTCATTATTTAGTCCTCCTCTTACCTGCATATTTAATAACCATTACTATACATATATAGAATTGAGTAATCATATACTTAATTGGTTTCCAAATACCACCATGCATAGATTCACCAGTTTCTCTAAGTCTCATCTTAACTGGAACTTCAGTAATCTTATAACCTTTTAATAGCATTTCAATAACTAAATTAGCATCAGGAAATTCTGGATAATTTCCACATCCTGCATAATATTCAATTACATCTCTGTTTAAACATTGAAATCCTGATAAAGGATCAGCAATTTTCTTACCAGTAAATAATTTAATAATTCCTACAAAGAACTTAGTTCCAACTCTTCTAAAGAATGGACAAGGATAACCAGTATCCACTAAATACCTTGATCCTATAACTATATCTGATTCACTATTTTTAGCTTCTTTATATAACTTTTCAGCCTCAGATGCTATATGTTGACCATCTGCATCCATTTGAATAACATAGTCATATCCATTATCTCTAGCATATTTAATACCAACTTGAACAGCCCAAGCATATCTCATATTAAATATATTAGTAATACATTTAACACCATTCTTTTCAACTATTTCTTTTGTGTTATCTTTAGAACAATCGTTAATAACCAATATATCAGCATAATTAATATCTTTTTTAATCTCTTTTAATACCTTTTCAATATTCTCGGATTCATTATACGCTGGTATAACTACAAGTACTTTGTCACTTTTCATCATGTCACCTCATCATATACATTCATTATAACATAATAAAAGAAGATTTATCATCTTCTTTTACAAATTATTATAATATCTATTAATAACTTCATCTATAGTATTTTTTCTATTAGCAATTCTTTCTTTCAACATATTTATATTTAATAACAAATTTTCATTGTTTTTTAAATAAAAACGAGAAGATTTGCTTATAATATTATATTCTTCATCAATAAAGTTATATATCATTCCACTTTCAGTCAATTCACTTATAATTTGATACAATTTATCAATAACAGCTTGTTTGTACTCACTATCTACTAATAACCTATTAAAAAAATCACATTTACCTCTGTTGCTTTTTGTGATAATATTCTCCATACTATCAAATTCATATTGAAACCATTCTGGTCTCCATGTAATATCCAAGTCTTTTAATATAAATCGATATTTTCCATCTGTATATTTATTTATTGAATTAGACTTGCCATTATACTTCCACATATATGCATTATTTAACGGCCAATCAGTATTATCCATATACAATTCAATTGCAGTATAGAGTATCAAGTTTTCCACATCAAAATTTTCTTTAACATAAGCGTTGAAATCATCATATCCAGAATTAATAAAAATATCACACACTTCTCTAACTTCTTCTATTTTTTTATCAGGCAAACCATATTTTGATTTCAAATTACTATCACTATTATTATCCATCAAATCTATTATTGTATAAAAGTTTCCGTTTATATATAAAATAGTTCTTTTAGAATTTGGAGTACCATCAAAATTATAATAATAACCAATACGATTTGCTAAGGAAGCTCTAATGTTAGTATTCCAATAATCTTGAGAACCAGACCTCAATTTCAGAGATTTATAATTCGTAATATTTGAATAATTAAAATCGACCATATAATTATTATCATTAGAACTAATCTTAAACGATTTATTATTTGCAGATAATCTAGATGTACCACCAGTTACTTGAAAATTAGAATTGGAATAATAGTTATAATTATCATAAATCTTAAAAAATGAAACATTAACACTAATTTGCCTTTCAAGATCAATGTTTCCCCAGTTAATACCTTCATTTCCTTCTTCAACAAATTTATCTCCTAAATATCCTTTTACCATAATACCATCATAATAGTCATATAAATCATGATGATTAGCAGTTATAGATATAATTGGTAAATCAGTATATTGATTAATATCACCATCAGATACTATATATGTTTTTTCAACAACCTTAGAGTATTGTCCATTATAATACACTACCGCCTTAATAGGAACAACTACTATATCTTTTTCCTTAACATCTATTTTAATAGATTCACTATATTCATAAGGATTAAATACTATAGTTTCTTTTTCTTCACTTAAATATGAATTATTGTAATAAGGATCATTGCCATCTAATGAATATAATATTTTAACATCCTTATCAATTAATCCTAATTCATTTTTTAAATCAACGATTATTGAATGATCATATATACCTGGTTCAATAGAAAAAGATATTATTCCATCATCAGGTATTGTTGATGTATAGTTACTTAAATGATGTAAAAAATATTCATTAAGTTTTAAATATCCAAAGAATAATAATTCTAAGATAATAATTATTATATATAATAAACGTCTTATTTTAATCATTCTCATCTTATTCATCTAATCATTCCTTAATATTTATATTTTATCAAATACTGTTTTTATAATAAATAGATTATTATATAATTTTATTATAAGGAGAATATATGAAAGACAATAAACTTAAAGTAATTATTATTGCATGTATAACAACTATACTAGTTTGTATTATTATTGCATTAGTTATTAATAATAACAATAGCAAGAATAATAATACAACTACTACCAC
>CAMPCD010000005.1 GCA_946643435.1 uncultured bacterium | reverse complement strand
TACTTGAAGATTTACATGATAAGATGGAAGAAATATTAAGAAATCAAAGAAAAATAATTAAATATATCGAAGAAGATAATAATAAATGAGATATTTTTAAAAAAAATAATTCTGTGCATAAATGAAATAATAAAAAGAATTAAGCATAAAAAAAGATAAAACAGTTTACTTAATCCTAAAACAATATATTTTATCGCCTACATTAGAAAGCAACAATACAAGCTGCACTCAAAACTAAAAATAATTAATAAAAAAAGACTAGAGTAATCTAGTCTTTTTTTGTGAAAAAAAAAATTAATTTGAATATATAACAAGCACTTGTTTTTTTAAAGTATTTATGATATTTTCAAAGTACAATTGGAGGATATTATGAATAATGTAGTCAAACTAACTAAATCAGCAAAAGATAGTGATTTGGGATTGCTAAGAGAAGAATTAAAAAAGGGAGCAGACATTAATTGTGAAGGAAGTTTTCTATTACTTAACTCAGTTATATTTGGGAATAATTTCATAAATGAAGAATACATACAATTCTTAATTAAAAATGGAATAGATATTAATCAAAAAACTAGTTATGGAAGAACAGCACTTCATTATGCGGCAATGTTAGGTGATCTTAGAATAGTACAAATTTTACTTGAAAATGGAATTGATGTTAATGCGATAGACTTAGATCATTGTAATGCACTTATGAAAACGTGTGAACACAACTTTTTACTTGCTCCATGGAATTTGGCTAGAGATGAAGATTCACTAAATTTTAGCAAATCTGAAAAATTAAAATTACAAGACAATTATAATTCAATGTACTGGAAAATTAAAGAAAGAAAACAAATGTATGATAACCAAATTAGAATAATTAAATTATTACTTGAAAGTGGAATAAATAAAATGTATAGTGCTTCGAATCCTTTGGCACGAGACTTCGCGACAAGAGAGCCAATAGAAGGTTCTGCTCTTGATTTAGCTATATCTAATAGCTATGATAATGATATGAGAGTTGTTAGAACTTTATGTGAATATAATGTTCCATTACTTAAAGAACATCACAACAGTTTTAATTTTGGCGATGAATTATTTAATGGTGGGCTTGATGCGTTCATATGTGACGGATTAGAATACAGAAAAACTGCAAAAAAACTTCAGTTAGTTAATAAGTATAATTCAAAAAAATAATTATAATATCAAAATATAATAAGTTATTTTAGTCTTTATGGAGTTATCATTAGTTTTATGGTTTACTAGCTGCAATCAAAGCAAAGAAAAATAATTAATAACTACAAAAATTAAGTTGAAATATACTTAATTTTTTATTGATATATATGTTGCATATATGCTACAATAAATATGAGGTAATGATTATGAAAAATATAAGTGCTGAAATAATAAATGATAACGAGTTTGATTTAATATGTGAATATATAAAATTAAGAAATAAATCAAATATTAGTCAATCTGAATTAGCAAATAGAGTTGGTATAGCTAGATCAACAGTTGCAAGAATGGAAAGAAACCTACATTCGATATCACTTGGAACATTTACTAAACTATTAGAAGCAATGAATTATAGATTAGAAATAGTTGAAAAGGAGGATAGTAATGAATCAAGATAAAATGTATTTGATAAATAAGTTATTCAATGATAAAACTATAAGAACTGTATGGGATAAAGATGAAGAAAAATATTATGTAAGTGTTACAGATATTGTAGGAGCAGTTTCAGAAAGTAAAGATGGTAGAAAGTATTGGAATAAGTTAAAACAGCGTTTAAAAGAAGAAGGAAATGAGTCGGTGACAAATTGTCACCAACTGAAATTAAAATCTTCAGATGGTAAATATTATGCAACTGATGTTGTTGATATTGAAGGAATGTTTAGACTTATTGAATCAGTACCAAGCAAAAATGCTGAACCTATTAAACAATGGCTTGCACACCTAGGTAGCGAACGAATAGATGAAATATTTGATCCTTCAATAGCTACACAAAGATCTATAGATTTGTATCGTACAAAAGGTTTTGATGAAAAGTGGATTTCCGAAAGAATAAAAGGAATTCAAAATAGAAAAGAATTAATGATTATACCAGGAGCAGTTCATACTGATTTATATGATAACTTAGAAGTTATACCATTTGATAAAATAGAAAAATTTATAAGGAATAATTTGAAATAATGAAAAAGATAGTATATAGTTTATTAATAATTATTTGTTTATTTATTATAGTTGGTTGTAATCAAAAAAAAGATGAAACTAAAACTCAAGATACTCAAACTAGCCAACAAGAAAACAATAATTATGAATTAAACAATTCGAACGAGGTGATTAAGTCTGTGAAAGCAATTATTAATGGTAAAGAATATAAAATTAATTTAGAAGATAATGAAACTGCTAATAGTTTTGTTAGTTTATTACCCCAAGAATTAAATATGAGGGAATTAAACGGTAATGAAAAATATATTTATTTAGATACAACATTGCCTACAAATTCATCTAATCCAAAAAGAATTAATGCTGGAGATGTTATGCTATATGGAGATAATTGTTTGGTAATATTCTACAAATCATTTGATACATCATATAGTTATACAAAAATAGGTCATATAGATAATTTACCAAATTTAGGTAATGATAGTATATCAGTAAAGTTCGAAAAATAAATAATCGGAAGGTTAAGATGTTTGGAGAATAGAAATATTCTCTTTTTATGTGATATACTATATATATGAGGTGAACTTATTATGAAAAAAATGTTACTGCTATTATTTTCTTTAATATTATTGTTTAGTGTTACTGGATGTGGTTCTAATGGAGAAAAGCAAAATAACAATGGGCAACAAGAACAAAAATATGAAGAAAAAGAAAACAACAATCAACAAAACAATTCAAACAATAATTATGTAGATGATGATGAAATTATTGAATTTGATAATGATGATAATGGTCCAACAGATGAAAAAACTGTGACTGTAGAAGAAGTAATTAATTGTGATGGTTGTGTATATGCATATTTTAGTGATGAAGGTGATAAAGCAAAAACTTTAGGAGCCACTTTATCTCCTAGTGATTATACAAAGGATATCAATAATTTAAAAACAGCTGGAGGAAAACAAAGACATAATTTCTTTGGATTAGTACTTTCTGGTAATACAATATCAAGAGCATATGCATGCATATTAAAAGATAATAAAATATATTGTATTGAAGGATCTACTAATGGTGCATATCATAATAGTAATATTGCCATTTTAAACAAAATATTTACTAATGGTCAATGTAAAACTATTTCAGATGGGAATACTTATACTTGTACAGATGGTAGTTATAACGGTGATACAAAAACTAACGGATACACTAGTTTACATTATGAAACAAGTTGTACTATCTATGGTGCAAATTCTAATACAGGAAAATTAATTTGCCATTAGTATATGAATATAATAGATCGGAAGATTAAGATATTGTGATAGAGATTAGAAAGAAAAATTCTAGTCTTTTTGATTGCTCTGAATAATAAGATATTAGGAATTGGAAATCTTTTCCTTTTTTTATAATATTACGATGAGTAAGAACCATAGAAAAGTATGGTATAATAATATTCGAAATACAAATGTTATGGAGATGATTATATGTTGAATGCTATAAAAAGAGCTTTAATTGTTTTTATAGGAATTGTATTACAATTTGGATTTGCAATTATAATAAGATTATTCTTTTATCAATATATAGGAATAATTACAATCTTTTATAGTGTATTAAGTGTACTAATAGTTTTAGGTATATTGAAAGATAGCATTCATTTATCTAATGATTTACCATGGATTATATTAATTTTAATATTTCCTATATTCGGTACAATTTTATTAATTACAATAGGAAAAAATTATCAAAAAAATAAATTATTAAAAAATATTTTGAATAAAGAAAAAGATTATGAAAATTACTTAGAACAGGATTCTAAAATAATAAAAGAAATTGAGGATAATAAACTAGATAATATAAATTACTTAATTAACAGAACTAGATTTGTTATTAGTAAAAATAATAAAGTTACTTATTATAATTTTGGAGAAAAGTTTTATCCTGAATTATTAAAAGAATTAAAAAAAGCTGAAAAATTTATATTTATGGAATATTTTATAGTTAATAAAGGTACAATGTGGAATGGCATCTTAGAGATATTAAAAGAAAAAGCTCAAAATGGTGTTGATGTTAGAATTTTATATGACGATATGGGAAGTTTATCTATGCTTACTACAAAATATCCTAAAGAATTAGCTAGTTATGGTATCAAATGTATTCCATTTAATAAATTATCTCCATTTAAAGGTGTTTTTATGAATAATAGAGATCATAGAAAAATGACAATTATTGATGGAAAAGTTGCTTTTTCTGGAGGAGTAAATTTAAGTGATGAATATATCAATATAAATAGTAAACTTGGAGTATGGAAAGACAATGGAATTAAAATTGTTGGAGAAGGAATATGGAATTTAACTGTAATGTTTTTAACTATGTGGAATGCAAATATTAAAACTGATAAAAACATTCTAGAATTCAAATATGATTTTAAAAATCAAATTAAAAATGATGGATATGTAATTCCATATGGAGTAGGACCATTCCATTCTGATTTAATTGGAGAAGATGTATATCTAAATATGATTAATAGTGCTAAGGATTATTTATACATTATGACACCTTACTTAATAATTGATTCAGAGATGGTAAATTCTTTAATTAGAGCTGCAAAAAGAGGAGTAGATGTTAGAATTATAGTTCCGGGTATTCCAGATCAAAAAATAGTTTATACTTTATCTTCATCTTTCTTTAAAATATTACATGATAATGGAGTAAAAATTTATAAATACAGCAAAGGATTTGTACATTCAAAAGTATTCTTATCTGATGATATAAGAGCAGTAGTTGGTACGATTAATATGGATTATAGAAGTTTATATTTACATTTTGAAAACGGTATTTATTTAGAAAATAATAGTGAGATAAAAGAGATAATTAGTGATTTTGAAGAAACATTAAAGGATTGCCATAGACTTGAAGATAAAGATGTTAAAGTAGGATTCTTCAAGAATTTGTGGCAAGCGGTACTTAGATTATTAGCACCATTATTTTAAATAATCGGAAGAAAAAGATATTATGATTATTAAAAAATGCTATTTCTTAGTAGAAGTAGCATTTTCATTTATTGGAGCAACAAAATTTTGTATAGCATTTATTAACATAGGATGATATATAACAAAATTTGTAATTGGATTGTTAATTTTAGAAATAATAACTTGTTTATTTTCTATAATATATATATTAATATTATTAAAAACATTTTTATTATTTATTTTATAATTGTAGTTTTTATTGGCTTTCTTGAATTTTTTTGTTAATTCTATGTGTTCTAAATATTCATCGTAGTTATATATTATTTTTTTATCATAGTAATATTTAGATAGATCTAAAAAACATGCATTAGTTTTAAATTCCTCTTCTGATAAAATTTTTATTTTATCTATAATAGTTGTATTAGATAATATGTCACCTATATTATCTTTTTCATTTTTAATCCATTCATATATCATATTTCTATCGTTTTTACTTACTTTGTTGTGATCTAATATTTTATTTAATAATTCATCAGAAATTGTATAACAAGGTAGATTTAATAGTATATTATTTCTTTTATTTTTAATATTTAAATTATTGTTATATATTTTTATAAATTCGTTTTTCTTTTCTAGTGTATAGATGTTCATCAATGGATTTGCTTTTTTTAGTAGAAGATTACTATTTTCTCTATAATAATTAATATCATCTTTTTTTGTACTAACTAATAATTTGCATTTATCTAAATTACCAGTTACACATTGCCCATGTAAAATTGCATTTCCAGATACACATTCTATAATTGAATATAAGTAATTGGAATTATTTTTAAAATAGTAAGGATTTATTTGACCAGTCATATATAATGGTATCCATCCTTCAAGTCCTAACATTAACTCTTTAAATGGTCTATCTAAATCATGTATTATGTTTAATCTTATACCTTTTTTTAAAATAAAAGCTAAATACATCATATACTTTTTAGTAAATTTTAGATCTTTACTTGCTTCAATCATAGGCATATTGCTATACCAAAATATATCTTCTTTTGATTTAAAAAATGCTGATTGTTTTAAAACTTCAAGTTGAGCATTTTTATATCCATCTATACCATAATATAGTTGTGATTTAGTTTTTAATTTTGGTAATGTTGGTGTGAATAACTTATCAAATTTAATAGATTTTATATAATCATTTAAGTCAAAATTATCTAATTTTTTAATAAAATTATTAACATCATAATCATTTGTATTTTTATTTACATTGTTTGTAAGCCAATAATATAATTTATTAGTTATAACTTCAATATCTTTAAAATCTTTGTCCTCGCATTTTATCAGTTCTTTTATTAATTCATTACTAGTATCTAAGTAATTATTTATGATAAATTTGCATATACCATTAGCAAAATCAGATATATTAAGTGGCTTTCTAATACCATTTTTAATTTTAGATACAAATGAAGAATCATAGCCAAGAAATTTTGATAAATCAGATAAATTAATTTTAAAAGTATCAATTAACAAATTAAAATTAGTATTAAATAGTTCAAAGTTTATATTTTCTTTATTTAAAAATTTTCCAAGATTTATTTCAACATTTTCTTTTGTAATATTATCAATTTGTCTTTCTTTAGATAAAGTAACAATACCATTAACTAAATTTTTAAATTGAGCACTATCATATTTAGGAATTCTATTTCCTTTTCTATATCCACTTATGATAGGTGGAGCAATACCAGTTATATCTGATAATTGTTTATTAGTACAACCAATAAGTTCAATATATTCATTTAGTTTATCATTAAAGTTCATACAATCACCTTTACATTTCCTTTTCTAAGCATAATAACAAATTACACAAAAGTCAATGACAATTAAGTAACATTTAATATATTTATATAAAAAGAATTAAAAGCATGATAAAATATACTAAATATTACAAAGAGGAGGAATATTTGTGAAAAAATTCAAAAGGAGTTTAAAAGAATTACCTAAAAAGACAATGGCTTTGTTAATGGCATTTTCAATGCTATTGAATTATGTGCTACCAATTACAACAGTATTTGCAGCTTCCCCAGCAGACCCTAGTACTTATGGTGTTATTCAAATCAATGGGAATCCAACATTAGAGGATAAGGACAATTCTAATGAAGTAATAGCAACTTATGAGCATGGAAGTCTTAGAATATCTGGAGCAGGTTTATATTCTGATGGAAATAATACAGTTTATGGAGCAGGAAATGTAACAATAGATTGTACAGCAGATGCTAATTACACATGCGAATTGTGGCAAAATGGAACTAACAGTAATGGAAGTACAATTTCATTAAATAATATAGTTCCAAATCAAGTTATAAATATAGATGCTATATTTAATGACACACAAAATCAAAACCCAGGTAATGATCCACAACAAAATACTAATACAGAAGCAGCAATTACAGTTTCTGCAGGTGCTGGTTCATACCAAATTAGAGGAAATAATGTAAATTATGATGATAAGGTTGAAATTTCTATAAATGGTTTTAGATGGGATCATAGTAATACTATTCAATATAATGCTGCTAATTCTGACACTACAGTAACATTTACTTTTGAAACATTATGGATAAACAGATTTTATGATAATATAACTATTAATGGAGTATCTTATAATGTTAGTGATTATCTTGATTTTGATGATAGAACTGAATGGTTAATAGCAAATCACGGAACTCAATCAGTAGCATTTAATATACCAAATGTTGCAAAAGCAGATTCTTATAATGTTGTTGTTAAACATGGTGAGAATAATGGTTCAAAATATTTAGCTACTTTCTTATGGACAGCTGATCCAGCTCAAGCTGGAGGTCATGATTATATAGGACATTCAACATTAGAATTTGTAAAAGCAGTTTATACAGTAGGAAATACAGAATATACAGTTACAGAAGAAAATCTTGAAGGAAAATTACAAAGAGAAGGAGACTTCATGAATGCATCATCTGATGATGGATTCTTAAGTTATGGTGTTTTGGCTGATGTTGATTATGATGATGGAAGTTTAACTCTTCCTGGAAATGCACAAATAACTATGAGAGTTGTTCCAGATTATGGATATCAAGTTACAAGTGTTAATGGTGGAAGTAATTTTACAACTACTAATTCTGGGGTATCTGAATTTACAGTAACAGTTGCTGATGGAACAGCTGGATACTTCCAAGCAGAAGTTACAAGAGTTGATGATGAAGTATTGGCAAACTCTGATAAAGTATCTAGTGGTACAATTGAAATTGCTAATAACGAAATTAACTCAGGTACAGTTCAATTATCAGTAGATGATGTAGAATTAACATCAGATAAGATAAAAGATTTTAATGAGGCAGCAGGAAGTAATTTAAAAATTAATTCTTATTTAGATATTAATTTAAATAAAGTTTTATATAAAGGTACTGCTGATGATGTTTGGTCTGAACAAATACATCATTTAAATAATAAAGCTTTAATTACATTACAACTTGAGGAAGGTGTTGATGTAAGCAATTTAGTTATTGTCCATAATATTGACGATGGCGATGAGTTTGAAATAATTGAAATTGAATCTTATGATCCAGAAACTAATACAATTACTTTCTATACTGATAGTTTCTCAAACTATGCAATAGCAACAAAGACAAGTACTCAAACTGACAATAATAGTTCAAGTTCAGCAACTACTTCTACAACAACAAATCCAAAAACTGGTGATAATATTACAACATATTTTATAATATTAATATTAAGTATTGTAGGACTTATTGGTACAAGTTTAATTGTTAATAAAAGAAGCAAATTTTCAAAAAATTAATTATTAATAGACTAGTATTTTTGTGAACCATTTGGAATTCACTTCTTAAACTAGTCTTTTTTGTTCGTGAAATATTAATATTACGATTATCTGAATTATAGAAATACATGATATAATTATGTTGAGGAGATATTATGGGCTTAATCAATGGAAAAGTATGTTTAGAAAATAATTATGAATTATGGAAAAAATGTATGAAGATGAAAAAGAAATTTTAATTAATATATTTAAAGATGAAAATTTTATATATGAACATGTGGGATCAACATCTATTAAAGGTCTTGCAGCAAAACCAATAGTAGATATAGCTATTGGAGTTAGTAACTTAGATCAAATAGATAAATATGTAGATACATTAAAGTCTATGTATACAGTAAAATACAATAATGATTCTGATGAAATTTTATTAATAAAAGAGAATGATGTAGAAACTTTCTTCTTAATCCATATATTAGAAAAGAATAGTAAAAGATATAAAAATTTAATTAAGTTTAGAGATATCCTTAATAAAAATCCTGATATAGTAAAAGAATATGAAAATTTAAAATTAGGATTATTAAAAAATATGCTGATAATAGAAAACTATATACACAATCAAAAAATGATTTTATACAAGGTGTATTAAATAATATGTAATAAAAATACTTTATTATTTTTTTAAAATAAAATATTCGTAAGATTAAGATATTCCCATACATTAAGATGAGTAGTATTCTCATCTTTTTTTAGTAATCTTGCGATATAATTTAAAATGGAATATATATGTTATAATGAGTATAGGTGATTGACTTATGATTATTAATTATTCAGATCAAGAAGTAATAAAAAATAAAAAATCTATATTTTTAGCAGGACCAACTCCAAGAGGTGAAAATGTTGAATCGTGGAGAACAAAGGCTTGTCAGATAATTGAACAATATGGATTTGATGGGATAGTATATGTTCCAGAATATTCTTCTTGGAAACCAAAAACTGATTATGTTGATCAAGCACAATGGGAAAGAGATGCTTTAGCAAATTCATCAGTTATTGCATTTTGGATCCCTAGATTTTTACCTGATATGCCTGCTTTTACAACTAATGTCGAGTTTGGATATTGGTTACATACTGGAAAGGTTTTATATGGAAGACCAGATGAAGCTAAGAAAATTAAATACTTAGATTGGCTATATAAAACTGATATGAATATAGAACCATTTAATAATTTAGAAGATTTATTGATTAATTCAGTAGAATTAGCAAATAAGATTGGAGTAAATGAACAAACTGAGATTTTACCTCTTCAAAAAAGAAAAATAATGAAATAGTTCGAAAGATTAAGATGTTATGTACATTAAGATGAAAATAATCTAGTCTTTTTTATGCTATAATACAAGTAGGTGATTACTATGATAATTAATAGAAGAATAAAACTTAAAGATTATAATTATTTCATAAGTTATGAATGTGAATATAATACTAGAGATGATATTTATTTGGATTTTAAAAATTATAAAGATAAATATTATGATGGTGGAGATTTAACATTATTAATTGAAGCAATAGAAAGAAATTATAATAAAGATACATATAAAAAATATAGTGATAGAACATGGTTAATGTCAGATGCTTTATATATATATGATAATATTCCATTTATATCAGGTGTAGGTTATTATATTATGTCTTCAAAAGATGGTAGTATTGTTTCTACAACATATATGTCAAAAGAAGAATTAGATAAATATATAAAAGATAATAATGTTAAAATGACCGATAATAGTGATTTTAAGTTATATGATCAAAGAACTTGGAAGCTTAAATAAATAATTAAAAAAGACTACTTACTGTTAGTCTTTTTTGTTATAATCTAATTGGTGATTATATGAAGATAATTGAATATGAAGATAAGTATTTAGAAGATGTTAAAGACTTACTTGTAGAATTAGAAGAATACATTCTAAGTATCGATGAAGATCATTTAGATCAATTACATCCTGACTATCGTGATAAGATGGCTATTAAAGATTTAGAAGAAGTAAATAATACAAATGGTAAATGTTATATAGCTGTAGAAAATGATAAAGCTGTAGGTGTTATCATGGGTACTATTCCTCCATATGATGAATATGATTATCTAGATTATAAATGTCCTAAAAGAGGAGAAGTTACTGAATTAGTTGTATCTAAGAATATTAGAAGTACAGGAGTAGGACAACAATTAATGAAGAAGATGGAAGAATACTTTAAAAGTATAGGATGTGAATATATTATAATTGATGTATTTGGTTATAATGACTCTGCATTAAAATTTTATTACAAACAAGGTTATCATGCTAGAATGGTAACAACTATAAAAAAGATTTAAAGGAGGTTACATGAAAACTATAACATATGTAACAGGTAATATTGCTAAAATAGAAAGTGCTAAAAATGCTCTTACTCCATTAGGATTTGAAATCGATAATATCAAAATGGAAACTCCTGAAATACAAGCAAATGATGTAGAAGAAGTATCTAAGTATTCTGCTAAATGGGCTTCCGAAAAACTAAATAAACCTGTATTAAAAAATGATTCAGGTTTATTTGTAAATGGTTTAAAAGGTTTTCCTGGAGTATATACTAAATATGCTGAAGAAACAATTGATGTTGATGGTTTATTAAAATTAATGGAAGGTCTAGAAGATAGAACAGCATATTTTAAAGAATCAATTGCTTATTGTGAACCAGGAGAAGAACCAGTTGTATTTGTAGGATTAACAAAAGGTAGAATAGATACAAAAAAATCTGGTACAAATGGTTGGAGTTGGGATTATGTATTTATTCCCGAAGGAGAAGAAGAACCATTAGCTTGTTTTGAAGATAATAAAAAATGGAGTTTTTGGAGTCAAGATGCCTATAAAGAATTAGCTAAGTATTTAGAAACAAAGAAATAAGGTGATAAAAATGAAATATGAAATAGTTAAAGTACAATTAGAAGATAAAGACAAATTATATAGATTACTTCAATTTGCTTTATATGATGGATCTCAATATATAGATAATACTTTAAATCAAGATTGTTTATTTGATTATGGTTGGTTTGATAATTATTTTACTGATGATGATAGGGATGCATATTTTATAAAGAATGGTGAAGATTATTTAGGTATGGCCATGGTTAATGAAAATCTTAAATTCAATAAAGAAGGTAAGTGTATATCAGAATTTTTAATATTACCTAAGTATAGAAGAAATCATATAGGTAAGAAAGTTGCCTATGATATATTTGAGTTATTTAAAGGTGATTGGGAAGTTCAACCAATGGAGAACAATCCAATAGCATATTCTTTTTGGAAGAGTATCATTAATGAATATACAAATGGAAACTACACAACTAAAAATGATGGTGTAGAAGATGTATTCATATTTAATAATAATTAGATTGGAGAATAAGTATGAAAGATGTATCTGTAATGTTTGATGATATTAAATTCAATTATCGTGTAGGATTAATAATTGAAAAGAATAATCAAATAATAATTGAATCTTCTCGTGTAGTAGATTTTAGTTTAATACCAGGTGGTAGAGTTAAAACTTTAGAAAGTACTAGTCAAGCCATGAAAAGAGAAATAAAAGAAGAGATGGGTGTTGATATAGAAGAATCTGAAATAGTAGGTAAAGGATTAATTCAAAGTTTCTTTAAACTTGATAATAAGAGATACCATGAATTATTCTTTATATATAAATTAACATTATCTAATGATGATACAAGATTTGATAATGTATCTGATAATTTAGATTCTGAAACTAATTATTATCAATGGATTAATAAAAATACATTAGAAGAAAATAATGTATTACCAAATGCACTTAAAGACATTATTGATTCTAATGAATTTAAAACTATTATTATAAATGAATTATAAACTAGGAGTCATCCTAGTTTTTTATTATTCTTATGTTATAATAAAAGCGTAAGGTGATAGTATGGAAGAAATAGAAAACTATAAATTTGGTAAACCATATAAAGATAAAATACCTGTAGAAGAAGCTGATAAGTTTGCAACTATCTTTGGTGAAGGTTCACCTGCTTTAACTGAATTAATTAAGTATTGTATAGAAAATGAAATAGTTACATATGCATCTTGCAAAGGTCATCCTGAAAATAGAGATGTAATATTAAGATTAGTTGAAACAGGTTATATTACATTTAGCTTTGATAGAGATTATGATGAAGAAGATTTTGCTTATTTCTTAGCATCAATTCCTTCAAGTGAAAAAGGAATAACAGCTACTATTGAATCAAGTATTTATACAGGAAGAACAATTACTTTTTATGTGCCTGCACATGTAAAAGATGAAAGCGAAATATACTTTGCAAGTATATTAGATAAACTTAAAAAGTATAAGCAAATGAAAGAAGAAAATATATCATTTGATGTTAATCCTGAAATAAAGGAAATAGTAGATTATACTTTTAATCCTTATAATGCATTTGAAGTATTTGATATAACTCATACTAGTTATAAAAAATATGAAAGATCTGGTGGAGAATTAAGAAGAGTAGCTAAATGCCCTGCAAGTGATAAAACTAAAGTGTTACATGGAGAATTTGGTAATTACTTAAAAGGATTAAGAGAAAAAAGAGTAAATGAATTTATTACTCATAAACGTTAAAGAAAAGGATAATATATATGGAAAAGATAATAACAAATGATTATAACTTAAAAGAAGAAGATATGACTGAAGTTGTTAAAAGAGTTAAAGTACTTTTAATAAATAGTAAAAATGAAATACTATTAGGCTATTCTCATCATGAGTATCAATGTCCAGGTGGACATGTAGAAGATGGTGAAGAACTAATCGATACAATTAATAGAGAAATACAAGAAGAAACAGGTATGGAATTAAATATTAAAGAAGCAGAACCTTTTGCTTGTACTTTAGGTTATTATAAAGATTGGCCAGCAGTTGGTAAGAATAGAAAGATTGAAATATATTACTATGAAATAAAAACAGATGAAAAACCTAATTTAGCTAATACTAAATATACTGAATCAGAAAAAGAAGGTAACTTTGAATTAAGATATATTCCATTAGATGATGTAGAAAATGAATTCATAAGAAATGTAGAATTATATGAAGATAAACATGGTATAGCTAAAGAGATGTTAAAAGTTTTTAAAGTATATAAAAATATTACTGTTAACAAGTAATTATTATGATATACTTACATAGTTAGGAGTTTTATTATGGAACATTTTGGAATGTCTATGCTATGGTTTTGGATTGCATATTTTGTTGTAACAGACATAGGAGTACTACATACTATTTTTAATATTAAAGTATTAAAAATGAAATCAATGAAAGAAAGTGAAGGCATGGGTGAAGGATATGAGAAAACTAAACCTTGGCATCCTTTATATAATATAATTATATTTCCTATATTTGCATATTTATATTTTAAAGGTTTAGATACTATCACTTTCTCAAATGTAATATATACATCTCTTATATGGGGAACAATAACTGTTATATTTGATTTAATAGGATGGGTATTAATTAAACATCCATGGTCTCTAACATTTAAAGAATTCTATGTAGATTATCAACCATGGATAACAATGATTTATGTAACTATATATGCAAGTCCATTTATTACATATGGATTAATACAATTATTATAAAAGACTAGATAACTAGTCTTTTTTTATATATAACTGAATTTACATAGCTTTACGGTATATAATTGGATGCTACTGCTATGTTGTAATATAATAGCAACTTGAGGAGTTAATTATGAATATAAATGGGAAAAAAGTAAACTATGAACAATATGGACAAGGAAACATAGACGTTGTACTACTTCATGGTTGGGGACAAAATATTGAGATGATGAGTTTTATCAGTCAGAATTTACATAATGCGAGAGTAACTTTATTAGATTTCCCTGGTTTCGGAAAATCTGAAGAACCAGATGAACCAATGAATGTAGGTGAATATGCTGACTGGTTAAAGAAATTATTAGATTTATTATCTGTTGAAAATCCAGTTTTAGTTGGACATTCTTTTGGTGGAAGAGTTGCAATTAAGTATGCTGTTAAATATCCAACAAGAAAGGTTGTATTATTAGCATCACCAATTATAAGAGCTAAGCATAATAAACCTAAAGAAAAAATATATAAAATAGTTAAGAAAACACCATTTGGTGAATACTTCAGAAAAAAATGGGGATCAGCAGATTATAATAATGCTTCTCCTGTAATGAGACAAACTATGGTAAAAGTAGTAAATGAAGATTTACTAGAAGATGCAAAGAAAATAGAAGTACCGACAATATTTTTATCTGGTAAATTAGATGAAGCTGTAGATCCAAAACTAACTGCAAAAGCTATTGATGATATGCAAAAAGCAGGAGTAGACGTAGCACTTATTGAACAAAATGGAAACCATTTTGCTTATTGTCAAAATCCAGTTCAAACTTGTTCCACTATTGATGCATTTATAAACTATCCTAATGATCCTAGATTAACAAAAAAGATGTAATATTTTTACATCTTTTTTTATTATATAATTATGTTATAATGAAACTGGTGATAGATATGAAACTAAGTGAATTAAGAGAAGTAAGTGAAAATGTAGATTTAGATGAATATTTATATCTATATAAATATGTAAGAGATAATATGGAACATCCTGAATGGTTAGGTACATTTACTTTAGATGAGATTAAAGAAATACTTGGTATAGGTGGTAAGATATGGATGTATTATGATCATGAAACACCTGTATGTTCAGTATTCTATATACCTACATCTAATAAATCATTAAGAAAACATAATGTTGAATATGATGAATCTATAACTGGTAGTCTAGGACCAATCATGGTAAGAAAAGAATATGTAGGAAATGGCTTACAAACAGCTATGTTAGAAGTATTAGATAAATATGTAGAAAGCATAGGTAAAACACACATGTTTACTAAAGCTCACTCAAATAATATTTATTCGATACGTAATATCTTAAAGAATGGATATCATGTAGTTGATGAATATAAAAATGAAAGAGGACCAATTACTGCATTTGTAAAATAATTATATGGACACTTTAATATGTAAATATATTGTGTTGGATAAATAGTAGGTATATTTTTATACCTACTTTTGTTATAATGATTAATGTTGAGGTGTTAATTATATGTTATCGAATTTTACTAACTTGTTTTTTCCATTATGCTCGTTAACAGTTATGGTTGTGATATTAACTATATTCTTTTTCAAAAAAAATACTAATGATAAGCAAACTGATATCTTTTCAAAGCTTATACTTATTGGTTTCTGCGAATCTATTACAACTTTTTTAATGTTTTTTATTACTCATTTTATAGATATTGAAACAAATAGGTTGTTATATGAAATAATTAATAAATTCTTGTTTGTTACATATATTGGTTGGTTTTTTGTTTTATACCATTATGAAAGTACTATATCGTCTATTGATGAAAAGAATAAAATGAATAGAATCTTTAAAGTTATTTGCGCTTTAATAGAAATTGCTATAGTAATAGCAATAATAGTTCTACCTATGGAAATATATTTTGATAAAACTACATTATTTTTATACCCATATGGATTATCTTTATATGCATTATTAATAGGTATTGCAGTATCAATACTTTTTATGATTATTGCAATTTTAATGAATATAAAAAAGATGGATTCTAGTAAGTATATTCCAATTATAATTCTAATTGTATTATTAGCTTTATTAGTGATATTAAAAAAGAATGATCCTTTAATTAATTTAAATTCTAATGTATTATCATTAATTACTTTAATTATTTATATATTTGTTGAAAATCCAGATATTAAAATGGTTAAAAAAATGGAAATAATGAAAAATGATGCTGAGAGAGCTAGTAGATCTAAATCAGATTTTATTACTAGTATGTCTCGTGAAATAAGAACTCCATTAAATACAATAATTGGCTTTAGCGAAGATTTGCAACAAATAATAGATCATAATAATAAAGAAGTACTAGAAGATGTTAATTACATACTATCAGCTTCTAAAACTATGCAAGGAATAGTAGGAAATATTCTTGATATAAATAAAATTGAAACTAAGCAAATGGTTGTAACAAATGTTAAATATAATTTTAGTAAAGTAGTAGATGAACTTATAAGCGTGGCAACTAATAAAATAGGTAATAAAAATATTAAAATTGTATCTAGTATAGCTCCGGATATACCATTTGAACTTATTGGTGATAAGGAACATATAAAAACAATAATAAATAATTTGTTATCTAATGCAATTAATTATACAGATGAAGGCGAAGTTAGTTTAACTGCAAAATGTATTAAAAGGGATAATATTTGTGATTTGATCATACGTGTTGCTGATACTGGAAGAGGTATAGCAGTCGAAAATATGAATAAATTATTTACAAAATTTGAGAAACTTGATGACGAACCAACTGATAGTACTGATGGTGCTGGACTTGGTCTTGCCATCACTAAAGGATTAATTGAACTTATGGGTGGAAATATCAATGTTCAATCTCAATTAGGAAAAGGATCAGTATTCATTGTACAAATACCACAGAAAATCAGCTTAATGCTAGATGTTAGTGAATCTTCTGATAGTAGTGAGATAGTGGTTACAAAATCATCTGAAATTACTGATAAAGAACTACATGATAGTGAAGAAGTATTTAAAAATTATGACAATGCTAATAAAGATGGAATTGATGTAAGTATATTTGAAGGAAAGAAGATACTTATTGTAGACGATAATCAATTGAATATTAAAGTTACTATGCAGGCACTAAAAGATTTCGGTTTCATTATTGATTCATGTAAAAGTGGATATGAATGTCTTGATAAAATTAAGACTGGTGATGAATACGATTTATTGCTACTGGATATAATGATGCCAAACTTAAGTGGAGAAAGCACATTATCCAAATTAAAAGAAAATAGTAATTTTAAAATTCCAACAATCGCATTAACTGCAGATGCAATTGTAGGTGCAAAAGAAAAGTACTTATTAGAAGGCTTTATAGATTATATAGCAAAACCTTTTAATAAATCACAAATAGTTGAAAAAGTCTATTATGCCTTAAAAAAACAGTAAAATAAAACAGGTAATTGCTACCTGTTTTTATTAGTATTAATTGAGTATAATTGTGGCCGCGCAGATTAACTTTTTTTTAGAAATATATACCATATTTTTGTTAAAAAATCTTTTTTAAATACAATCCTTGTGATATAATACAATATGTTGAATACAATAAGGAGTGTACAATATGGAAAATGTATTAGCATCTACCCTAACATCAGTAGGTTTGATTATGGGGTTATCCCTTTTGGGATTTGGAATAGGCATCGGGCTTTTAGGTTCAAAAATTGCAGAATCTGTTGGTCGTAATCCTGAAGTTAAAAATGAGATAGTAAGTTCAATGATGTTGTTGATTATTATATCTACTATATTTGTTTTTATAATGTTTGCTTTTTGTTTCTTGTTATTATTCTTTAATCCTTTCATAGCTTAATAATATGAATGAAACTATAGTTATTATTTTAGTAGAAGCAATTTTTCTTGTAATAATTGCTTTTATTTTGTATGTTACAACAAAAAAGATTAATTTATTACTAAAAAAGATTTTTGTAGGTAACTTGAAAGAGTTTGATTATTTGGTTGAAGAAAGAGAAAAAAAGACAACCGAATTAAACGAAGAAATATATAAGAAAAGTGTAGAATTAAAAAGGATAGAAGAGGAAATAGAAAACACAGAAATAAGTGGCAACACAAATGATGTATCTAATAATTCTGTTGTAGTTAATAACATAGACTTTGAAGACGATGATGTTATACAAAAGTATAAAGATATCAAAAAAAGTTTAAATTTTGATAGAAAAGCAAAAATATTACAATTTATTGAGGAACACAAACCTGTTAAAGAAGTGAACTATGATACGTTATATAGGGTTAGAAGTTATTTCACATATGATGTTATATTTAAGCTTTCATCTTTTGATAACAAAACACAATTAGAATTGATTCAAGAGTTACTTACTCCTGAAGAATATGAGATTGTAAGTGAATATATTGGTAAAAAATTTAAAATAGAAAAATTTATCAATCGTTTAGATAATTATTTATCTATACATGATAATTATGTGTACGTATATGTAGGTAATAAAAATGAAAATTATGATGGTTTAAATGAGTTTGTTAGAACTAAATATGATAAGCACATTACTGAGGGAATACGCATTGTCCACAAGGGAATTATTTATGACTACAGCATTTAGTAAGGGTGAATAAAAATGAATGGAAATTCAGAAAGTCAAATATCAAAAAAACTTGACGATATAATACAAGGAAAAAATTTATATAGTACTGGAAAGGTAGTAAGAGTAAATGAATTTATCATTGAAGTAACTGGAATAGGTGAAGTAAGTTACTTTGAAAAAGTAATGATAAATAATGAAGAAAACATTGGATATGTTGATAAAATATCTTCGAATTCAGTTACAATAGCTTTAGTAAAAACTAATAATGAAATAAAGGTTGGAGATTTAGCGATAGCTACTGGAGAAGAGTTTACTACTAGTTTTTCGGAATCTTCTTTAGGATTAATTATAGATCCTTTTGGGTATGATAGAATGACTGGAAAAAAAGTCTTAAATTCTAGACAAATTAAAGTAGAAACTCCAAATATTCCTATTATGGATAGAACTAGTGTTAATAGACCACTTGAAACAGGTATAGCTGCTATTGATATGATGTTTCCAATCGGTAGAGGACAAAGACAATTAATTATTGGTGATAAGAAAACTGGTAAAACTCAAATAGCACTTGATACAATAGCTAATCAAAAAGATAAAAATGTTATTTGTATCTATGTATCAATTGGTAAAACTAAAAAAGAATTAAAGAATATATATTCTAATTTAGTGAAAAAAGGCGCTAACTCTTATACACTTATTGTTTCTGTTTTCAATGATGAACCAGCACCAATTATGAAACTTACTCCTTTTATTGCTATGTCTATAGCTCAAGAGTATTTAGCTCAAGGTAAAGATGTATTAGTAGTATTTGATGATTTAAAGAAACATGCAGATGCTGCTAGAGAAATCGCTTTAATATCTGAAAAGAATACTGCGCGTGATGCTTATCCTGCCGATATATTTTATACTCATTCGAGATTGCTTGAAAAAGGATGTCAACATAAAAATGGTGGTTCAATAACTGTTCTACCAATTGTTGAAACAAAAGGTGGAGATATTACTGATTATATTTCTACAAATATTATTTCTATAACTGACGGACAAATTGTTTTATCGGAAAAGCAATTCCAAAAGGGACAAAAGCCAGCTGTTAACTATGGCTTAAGTGTATCTAGACTTGGTGGAGCTGTTCAAAATGAAGCAATGAAAATATTAGGCTCAAAAGTTAGAAGAGAATTATTAAGTTACTTGGAATCGGCCAGCGTTTATCAATTAGTTAATGAAGACCAAATGACAGAGGATTTAAAAATAAAAATTAAAACAGGAAATAAACTACTAAATCTATTTAAACAACCTAAATTTTCACCATTAGCTGTTGATAAAATGATTAACATGTTTGATTTTATTTTAGATGCTGATACAAAAAACAAAATCCAAATGTTAAACACAATTACAAAACCTGTAAGTTCTAATTCGACTAATATAAATACTGTTAATGAAAGAAAAGATGGTAATGTTACTACCGATGTACCAAAAATCAAACAAAATATAGTTAATGTTGCTACTTCAAGTGCAATTCCAACACCTATTCAAAAGATGGACGAAGGAGTTAAACAAGAAGAAAAGAATAATAATGTTTCTGTAACAACAAATGTGATAAACAAACCTACAATATCTATAAGTAATAAGGAAACAAATGAAGATACAAAACGTAGTTAAAGTAATGAATTTTCACTCTTTATTAAGAGTAAATAAAGCAAGAAAAAGAGTTGAAAATGCTAAAGTATATGAAGAAACTTTAAGTAAAATAATTGTTTCTATAATTTCTAACAGAAATTTTACTAAAGAACAAAAA
Organism: uncultured bacterium; assembly: GCA_946643435.1. GTDB lineage: Bacteria > Bacillota_I > Bacilli_A > RF39 > UBA660 > UBA6985. The sequence goes on along the minus strand of CAMPCD010000005.1, from coordinate 30,412 downwards.
AATCTAAATTTTATTGAAACTAATAAGGAATTAAACATTTATATAGGCAGTGACTTGGGTTTTTGCGCTGCCTTTAATTCTGACGTTATTAAAAATATAAAACTTGATGATGACAAAAATGATAAGATATTGATTGGTAAAAAAATATATATAGATGTTCCTAATATTGTCATGAAAATTGGCAAGGAAGACTATTTTAATAGTTATAATAATCTATTTATATTTGTGTTAAATGGGCTATTAAATCAAGATTACTCTAGAATAAATTTGATATATAGCCATTATTACAACTTTAATGAACAACGTATAGTAAAAAAACAAATATTGCCTTTTGATTTTTCGTCTTTATCGTATGATGGAATCGGTGAAAACACAGATGATTATTATATTGAAGGTGATATTAATTACATTTTATGGAACTTAGTAGCAATATATGTAACAAGTGAAATAGAAATTGCTGAAGCTTTAAGTTGGGCTTCAGAAAATGTCGGTAGACAAAAGTTTACTAATGAATCTTTAAAGAAGATAGATGAACAAGAGGAAAAGAAAGCAAGAGTAGAAAGAAAAGAAAAGAAAGCAAAAGTAACTAAGCAAATAGTTGAATTAAACAATCGTAAAAGAGCCAATAATTTGGAGGGAAAATAATATGGATGGAATAATAAACGAAATATCAGATTTGAGTGTTTCTATTCTAATAAATCGTGAAAGCACTTTATATATAAGAGATATACTAGTTGCTAACTATAAAAACAAAGAATATTTATTTGAAATTGTTGAAATTAATAATAATAAGGCTAAAGCTATTTCTTTTGAATCTGTTATAGGTTTAAAAAGAGGTATAAAAGTAAAAAAAGCTGACAAGAGGTTATCTGTTCCATATACAAATCAAATATTGGGTAAAGTATTTGATTCATATGGAAATACATTAAATGGTGCTTTACAAGAGCCTATTAATATTAAAGATGTATATGAACGTAATGTGTCATTATCTGAGTTAAATATTAATAGTGATATTTTATGGACTGGAATTAAGGTAATAGATTTTTTTGCTCCTGTACAAAAAGGCTCTAAGTTAGGACTTCTTGGTGGTGCAGGTGTTGGTAAAACTGTACTAATAAAAGAATTAATGAATAATGTATTTAAAAAGTTTAAGTCTAATTCTATTTTCATTGGTGTAGGTGAAAGATCAAGAGAAGGTAAAGAATTATATGATGAGATGATCGAATCTAATTTAATGGATAAGATTGGTGTAGTATTTGGCCAAATGGGTGATAATGCTACATCAAGAAGTAAAGCTGTTTTCTCTGGTTTAACCATGGCAGAATACTTAAGAGATGAAAAGAAACAAGATGTTTTACTTTTTATAGATAATATCTATAGATATGTTCAAGCACAATCAGAAATATCAGCTGAATTAGGTAAATATCCTATTGAAAATGGATATCCAACAACAATGAGTTCTGATGTATCAGAAGTGGAAGAAAGAATTAATTCAACTGATAAAGGTTCTATTACATCATTCCAAGCTATATATATTCCTGCTGATGATTATACAGATGAATCTGTTCAAACTATTTCTAGCCATTTAGACGGTCAAATAGTATTAGACAGATCAGTAGCAGAAAAAGGAATTAATCCTGCAGTTAATGTTTTTAGAACTACAAGTACCTTAGTTGATCCTGATGTTATTGGTCAAAGACACTTTGATTTGATTGAAAAAGCAAAAGCATATTTAACTAGATATAAAGAGCTAGAAGAAATAATAGTAGTATTAGGTATAGAAGAATTAAGTGAAGACGACAAATTAATATTCTATAGATCAAGAAAACTTAGAAATTACTTCTCTCAACCAATGTTTGCTGCTGAACAATATACACAAATTCCTGGACAATTAGTTAATATATCAGATGTTCTTGATGATGTTGAAGGAATATTGAACGGTAAATATGATGACGTCGATGAAAGTAAATTCTTATATATAGGTAGCTATGGAAACAAGTAATAATGATAATATAGTCGTAAATGTTTTAGAGCCAAATACTATTATAAATACATATAATGACGTTAAGATAATAAGAATTAAAAGTAGAAGTACTAATTTAACAATAATGAAAGATTATTGGCCAGTTGTTGGCGAATTAGATGGATCTTGCTATATAGAATCAGACTCAACTATTAGTTTTGAAAACATAAGTGGTTTTTATTCTATGAGCCATAATGTGTTTAATCTAATTATTAAGAAGTATCATAAAGAAAAAATAGATTATAATTTTGTTTTGGATTTAACAGGTAAAAATATATTAGTTGTTGATGATGCAAAAATTAACCTTAGATTAGCTAATAATATACTATCTAAGTATAATGCAAATGTTACCTTATCTAATGGTGGTAATAGTTGCTTAGAATTATTAAGTGAAGGAAAACACTTTGATTTAATAATGTTAGATGAAGTCATGCCTGATTTGTCAGGGTTAGATACCTTGAAACAAATAAGAAGTTTATATCCTGATATGAATACTCCAATATTAGCATTAACTTCTGAAGCTAAAGAAGGTATGGATGTTATATATAAGATAAATGGGTTTGATGGATACTTATTTAAACCATTTCATATTAAAGATGTAGAAAAGATGTTATTTAGATGTTGCGTTAATCCAACTTTATCGGAAAAGAGTGAGTAATAATGAATTTATTTGAATATAAGAATTCTATTGTTTCATTATTTATTTTATTAATAGTTGGAGTAGTAATACTATCATTCTTTAGTAATAAAATTACTAAAAAATATAATATTAAATTTAAAAATTACTATTCTTTGTTAATTAATCTAAGTATCATAGACATTATTATTTACGCTTCAGCTATATTAAATTTATTATATGTTGTATATTTTACTATTACATTAAGTGATGCGACATCGTTTGGAATATATCTGATATTAATAAACTTATTGATATCAATAATATTTTCTTTAAATATTAAAATAATAGTATTGGATTTGACAAGTGCTGTTATTACTGTAGCATCTCTAAATATACTATATAAAATTAATTTATATTTAAGTATTATTCAATATAGCTTAGGTATAAATACATTGAAGATAATATTTATTATTTTAAGCTTAGCTTATACATTTCTAGCTTTTAATTTTAAAATAATGATAACACTTCAAAAACGTAAAAAAAGACTGGTGACCAAAGATGAAAACTAAATTTTTTAAACTAAAAAATAAAAAGAATGTAGTTATAATTACTACTTTAATTGTTATTACTTTAGTCCTTATATTCTTTGCTATTTATTTTATAACTAGATATTATAAATCATTAAATAGAGTAGAATATGATACAAAAGAATCTAGTTTATATTCATATTACACTAATATTAAATATGAATATACTGGTAAAGTAACATTAGTTAGAGATGGTAATATAACTAATATCGAAACTTCAAATGATGATACTATTCAAACTAATTCAATTCCAATATATTATTCTGAAGATACAACAAGTGTTATATTACCTCAAAATATGGGATTATATTTAAACAATAAGAAGAAATTGAAAACAACATATTTTGCTGAATTATCATATGATGTAGCAAATACTGGTACTCAAGTTTATTTAAAGAATAACAACAAAAATATATATATAGATAAAGGATTCTTATATGATGGTAATGATTTATATTTTTTTCCATATGAGACTAAAGTAGTAGTTGATGGAATAACTTATGAGTTAACTCCTTTATCATATGTTATTGCTTGTTATCGTGATCAAGTTGAAATATATGATAGACAAAATGATAAATATATTATAATTGAAAAAACAAAAGATGATGTTATCGCTTATGTAGATTCTTTAGTTATTAATTTAACAACAGATATGGTTAATTATAACGAGAAAGATTTTAGTCTTTTAAATAAAAATATAGATGCGTTAACTTCAATACAAAATCAATAAGAAAAGGAAGTATTAATATGTATAAAAGAAAACATAATAATTTAGTTAACAACAAGAAAAAATTATACGGCTATAAAGTTATTATAAATCTCTTTCCTATATTAATACTTTTTTTGCTTATTGTTGGTTATTTTGTAATAACAAAGTACTTTGATCATTCTAATGTAGTGATGCATACTCAATATAAAGGATATTTAATAGGAGATTCATCATTAATAGATAAATTATCAAGTAATGATTTAGATAATAATACTACTGTAGATACAGTAACTTTAGAAGCTAATAATTATGTATATAAGACTTTAACAAACAATTATATTACTGAAGATGACGTTAAAGTTTCTATAAATTATCCATACTTTTTAAATGATGGCCTTGCTATATTAAATACAAATGAAAATTCAACTTTAATAACAAGTGATTTATACAGTTTGTCATCATATGTTAATTCTGTATATTCTTATGGTAAAGCATATGATTATAATACATTAGATATAGTAGATACCAATAATTATTTGTTGTTAGGTTATAGTAACAGTGTATTTATAAATTTATATGACATTCAGATTAAAACTATGACATCAGAATGTGAAATTCCAGTTAATAGTTTCATTGCATTTAAGAAAAATAAGGTAGAGTATTTTCAAAGAGAAAATGATAAGTTTTATGCACACAGTATAGATATAGATGAAGGAGATCATATATCATTTTTATATGTAGCTAATGGAGAAAACTATACATTCAAATACTCAACATTAATTAGTTCTATAAGTGATATTTCATTTAATAAAGAAGAACCACCAGTAAATAATGATGAGCCTGAAAAAGTAGTAGAAACAGAAGAAGAGGTTATAGAACAAGTAATTGAAAAACATAATAAAGGCCAAAAAAACAACTATGTTAAACCTACAGTTACTAGTTCAGATTTAACTCCAAACGTATATACTTTAAATGGAAGTATTAAAATAGAAGACCCAGCTAATGTTATTATTGGTCGACCTACCTATACAATATATACAAATGGTAAGATATATTCTAGAAAAGGATTATCTTCTACATCAGATTTTACTATATCTGGTTTATTACCAAATACAATGTATAAAGTTGTAGGTACATATATTTATTTAGCGGAAGACTTAACTACATCTTATGAAGTTACTTTCTTTGAACAAGAAATAAGTACGTTAGATATAGATACACTTGATCCAATTACCATAGATTTTGAAAATGGTGATATATATTCAAATAAGATTGAAATAAGAAATTTGAAAATTACAAGTGATATTAAAAATGACGCTATAAATGGTATAAATCGTGGAGTAATAGAGATAGATGGCGTAAAGCATCAAATGGATAAAATTACTATTGTTAATGCTCTTAAAGAGGGATTAACAATAGATAAAGTATATTCAAATGAAATATTAGAATCTAATAAAGAATATGATTATACTATTAAATTTTATGATATTTCTGGAAATGAAATATATATAACCAATAATGCTCAATCAACTAGAACATGTAAAGAAAGTCCTACTGTAGTAGCAAAAATATCATCCATGGATGCAACTTCAGTTACATTTGATATATCATTAAAGAATAAAGATAATATTGAAATGTTCAATTATGGATATAGCGTGTTAGATTCTTCTTCAAATGTTGTCAAAAGTGGAAAATTAGAACAAAAAGATAATCAATTGGTATTGCATGAACTTGATCCTGAGGCAATATTTACTTTAAGAATATTTGCGGATTTTGATGTTGAAAATGGAAAAGGAATTACTAAAAATAATATTTTGTCTGAAGTCGACTTTTCTTCTTTACCAATTACATCACTTGGATTTTTAAATATTTCTATTAGTGAAAAAGAACTTACAGATAAATCTAATAGTTTAACGTTGGCTATCAATGAAAATAAAACAGATAGTAGACTTGTAAGATTACTAACCGGATTTAAAATTCAAATCAAACTTGAAGGTGAATTAGTTAAAGAAACTATTTTAACTGAAGAACAAGTAAATAAATTAATGGATTATGAATTGATTGATATTGATTTTGATAACCTAAATTCTTCAACTGAGTATGAAGTTAATCTTATATCTACTGTTAAACAAGGATCTTCATACTATGATTTAGATTGTGTATATAGTTATAAGACGTTTAAAACAAAAAAGAAAACACCAGAAATATCAATAATTAATCAATTTACATCTAGCTCAATGATAGACTTTGATTTAAAGATTAATGATATTGATAAAGTTATAATTGACGGTACTGTAAGATTAGAATTTAGAGATTCAACTGATAAATTAGTTGATGCTAGAACAATAGATACAAATACTAGTGATTATATAAGAATTAATTATGATGGTTTAGAAGTAAATAAAAAATACTATTTATACTTTATTGCAAATGAATATAATGATACAGATGAGACAAGTACATATCAATCAAATAAAGTTTTCGAAACTATCACTTTCGTAACATCAGATGGAATATCTGGAAGTATCAAATTATTATCTGCAAAAAGAGAACCAACAAGTGAAAATATATTAGATTTTGAATCTGAAACTAAGTGGATAGAAAGTGTTTATAGTAATACAATTCCTAAAGAGTATGACTCAGAAGGTAACATGCATATCTTTAGAAAAACTGGTGATTCATCTTATTATTATGATTTTACTGATTATTTAGGTGAAACAGTAACAATTAAATTTAAGATAAAAGCTATTCAAACTAATGGAGAACAAGTATTTTTCTCTAAATATATGACAGCATGGTCAGCTGATTCTGGAGCATCTCATGCAATAGAATTACATCCTAGTACAGATGAATGGACATCATATGAATTTACATTTGTTGTTGGAGCAAGTCAATTAACTGGAGATAGATATTCTATCACTCCAAATAATAATTACTATAATACTAATAACTGTGCTTATGCTGGTTTTCTATTAAAAGGTGAAGCTACTAATATGTTATCAGAATATTTAGTAAAAGATATGATAGCATATGTATCTAAGGACAAAGAGGAAATTGATACTTCTAATATTAAGATTGAGCCGGGAAAATATAATGGTTATACTGGTGGAACTTTAACAAAAGCAGATGCTAATGATACAGTTAGAACAGATCAAGGAATCGAGTTACAAGGTGGTTATTTTTATAGATTTGATTTTAGTAAATATACAACAGACGATGTTAATGCAACAATTCTTTTTGTTAATAAATCTAATAATAAAATATATTTAACAAATAATTCGATTAGATCTCATTCATCGATATTAGTTCCTAATGATTGTATTGCTTATGTAAGCTTTACCGGTGATTTTAGCAAATATGATGTTAATTTAAGGGTATATAAAATACCTCAAAAAATAAATGACAAAAAACCACAAGATTTTAAGTTTAATTATATAACTAGAGTAAAAGTTAATGTAACTGATTTAAAAAATGAAATAGCTGATGGTAAGTACTATATTCGAGTATTTGATAGTCAAGATAATTATATTAAAGAATTTGAATATGATGATATGGCTAATGGTGAAATGATCAAGTTATTAGATTTAGATCAATATAGAAGATATGTAATAAAGCTTGCAGTTAAAATTCGAGATAGATATTACTATTTAGGTAATATTGCACTGGATACATCACATGAAGTTATAGGTGTTGAAGATAAATATGCTTTTAGTAGAATTCAGCCTAAAGGTCATTATATTGTATTAAATGATATAGATTTTAGAAGATTTAATGATCTAGTAGTTGGAAGAGGTAAAGCAATCTTTACTGGTGAAATAGATTTTGATGGTCATAAAGCAATAATAAATACTGATTTTACAACAGGAACAACTCATAACATTCAAAGAATTGGTACAATTGGAAAATCAGGAGTAATCAAAAATTTAGTTTTAGAATTACATTATGATGCAACTGAAAGATTCAGTTGGAGTAGAGGTTTTGTACAAAGTAATTATGGGACAATCGAAAACGTAAAAGTAATAGCTAAAAAAGATAATGATGAGGTTTTAGGTATTGCCAATCTTGGTGGATTAGTTGAATATAATCGTTTTGGTGCAGTTGTAAGGAACTTCGTTATTGATGTTGAAGATGACCTTGATTATTTCACAAATACGACATTACTAGCAATGATTAATTATGGTGTTGTTGAAAATGGTTACTCATATGGTAAAGACATATATTCTCCACTAGAAGCAACATCGGAAAAACTATTAAGTCCTATTTGTATGGAAAATAGAGATAGTGGAAAAATTCGTAATGTTTATGTATTAAATTCAATTCATTTCCCAAATAACTATGCTAAAGATTTAGGCGGATTAGTTGCAGGTAGGTCATATGGATTAATTGAAAATGCATATGTAGTTGGTGACACAAATCAACAAATGCCTAATAATGGTCCAATTACAGCTTATTTAACTAGTGCTGGTGAAATAAAAAATGTATATTATGTATCTGATTATATTTATAATATGGCTGGTCAATTAAAGTTAACTCCTACGTCTTTAACAAATGTTGAATTTCAAAAGTCTGTTTTAAATGATAATTTTGATTATCAAAATACAGTTACATATGGTTACTATCCACATGTTGTATATACATCTGAAATAATGCCTAAACAAGAATATGTTGAATTACCTAAAATAGCTGAAGATACTATTGTTGATATTGTTTCTACTAAGGTAGTAGATAAGAAAAATAACGAAGCTACTCTTGATGTAGAAGTATTAAATCCATATGGTAATACTATTACTAAAATTGATATTGCTAATGTTGATACTGAAATAATTTCATCAGAATTTGAAAATGGTGTTACAAGGTTAAAACTAAAGATGTTAAATCCTTCTATCTATGTATCTAACTATACTGTAAGAAAAGTTAGCTCTATGGATTACTTAGGATATACTTACGAAAAAACATATTTAGATAATGAAAAAACAATTAATGTAGATTTCTATAGAGAAATATATAATACAAAAGATTGGATTAATATTAATAATAGTAATAATGAGAATTATATATTAATGGCTGATATTGATTTCTTAGGTGAAAGTAAGAACTATAATATATCTTATTTCTATGGCACTCTTAATGGTAATGGACATACTATAAAAAATATATATATGGATAATATGGGCAATAGTGGTTTGATATCTTATTTAAGTGGTACTATTAAAAATTTATATGTAGAAAATATTACTAATACAATGAATCAAGATAATGTTGGTTTACTAATTGGTACTATTCAAAAACAAAGTTTAGTAGATAACGTTCATATAAAAGGTGGAAAAATAGAATGCGGAAGTGCTCGTGAGAATAAATCAACTAATAATTTAGGTATAATGTCAGGTTATGCTTCATACTCAACTATTCAAAATAGTAGTATAGTTGATGTTAATATTATTGTTACAGCTAAAGCAACAAATCTTTATGCTGGTTCATTTAATGGAACTGGTTCCGGTTTAACTATAAGAAATTCGTATGCTAGAAATGTTAATATTACTGCAGATAATACTTTATCAGTTTCGGGTATTGGACTAATTCTTGGTGGTGATAATACTGCATCTGGTAATATCCTTGATGTATATGCAATTGGTAATATTTCATCTAATGGTATTAATACTGGTGGTATTGCTGGAAGTTATGCTGGTAGAATTAAAAACTGCTATTCTGCTGTAAATATTTCTTCTGGTGGTAATTTATATGGTGGTATCGCAGGTAACTTTAATAATAATTATATTGAAGATGTTGATAGCAATTTATACGTTGGTAATGTATATGGAAAGAACTCAGGTTTATCATTTGGTAAAATATTACCTAATGATGGTGTTTCTGCTTCAAACTATGCTTTAAAAGATTCTTATGTAGATGGGGAATATGATCCAAATGCTTATATATCTCATGGTGAAACTTTAGTTACTAAGGATAAACTATATAGCGAAAATCTAATTGGAGAAGTATTAAGTAATGGTAATTATGATTTAAATGTAAATTATAATCAATTACCAAAACTATATTACTCAGATAGACAAGAGTATTTGCCAAATCAAATTGATAATGAAATTCCTATAGATATCTTGCCGATAGAATCATTGTCTACAACAAAAAATCCTGATTATTTATTTATAGTTATGACTTTAGATAATCCAAACAATTATGATGTTAAGTCTGTTGATATTTCTGGATTAAATGTGAGTACTGAAGCAATCTTTACTAATGAAGGAAAGACAACTTTACAATTAAGAGCTACTCCTGAAAAGTTCTACGATAGTTATCAAATAACTGGTATTAATTATGTAGATAATAATGGTGAAGAACAAAAATCATATAAAGAAAGAAAAATAGAAGCTTCATTCTATAAGTACTTATCTACAGTAGAAGATTGGAATAATATAAGTACTACTGATTACGAAAACTATATTTTAGCTAACGATATTGATTTTACTGGTAAGACAGTACAATCAGGTGTTGTATTTAATAGGCTAGTAACAGATAGTGATGATCATAATTACACTCTTAAGGGTATAGATATAGTATTTAATTCTAAAGATTATAATTTATCGTTAATATCAAGTATAAATACAGAACTAAAAAATATTTCTTTTAGAAATATTACTATTTATAATAAGTCTACTTCTGGTACTCAATATTATGGTTTGATTGGTACTGTTAATGGTAATGTAGAAAATTGTGATTTCTATAATATTAATATTAGTAAAAAGAATAATAATAGTGGTAATACTGGATTAATTACTAATATGAATGGTGCAGAAGTAAATAATATTAAATTGGATGGTATAACTGTTTCAGGAGCTAATTTTACTTCCGGATTTATAGTTAATATAGGTCCTGGTGAAAAGAACTATAAAAATATTACAGCTAAAAATATGACTATAATTGGTAGTCAATATATAGGTGGTATATTTTCTCAAATGAGTACAAACTCTATAGGTTATTTTAATAAATATAAAATCAGTGATTCTAACATAAAAGGTACAAATTATGTTGGTGGAATTATTGGTAAAGGATGGCTAGATGAAGCTGAAGTAACTAATGTAGATGTAACAGGTACATCGTATGTTGGAGGAGTTTATGGTTATCTATATGTAGCTTTCAAAATTAATAGACCTTTTGAAAATGTATCAGTTTATGATAGTAGAATATCTGGTTCTGGTGAACGTATCGGTGGTATATTTGGAGCTAGACAAGAAGGTATGCAATCCTCACCTAGATCATATAGTAATTATTATTTAGTTAAGAATTCAAAAATAACTGGACTTTCATCAACAACTAAATACTTGGGAGGTTTAGGTGGATATTCACATACTGCTGGAGATTCTTCAGGATTACAAAATAGTGCTGTAATAGATTGTATTGTTACTTCTTTAGGAAGAGATACTGGTGGAGTAATGGGATATATCAATAGAGGTACATTAGCTTATACATATATTGATAACACTACAGTAACTGGTGACGTTAACGTTGGTGGTTTAATTGGTGAAACAGGTGTAGATACTCTTGAAGATTATCATGACAATATAATTTCTAGAACCACAGTAAATGCTAACTTATCTGCTGGTGGAGTAATAGGGTATGATGCAAATAAAAATAGTGAGACATCAATCGGCGGAGTGAAAATGTATTATTTATCTCTCGAAGATGTAAATGTTGGTGCTAAGAGTAGTGCTGGTGGCTTAATAGGACGTTCAAATGTTGATTTAGTTTATCCAGACCAAAATGCAAGTAACTATATGGATGTACATGTAACATCTAATGATGATTCCATTGGTTTATTTACTGGAGACTCTCATAATACATCATTCTTCAAAATGGGTAGAATGGGTATATATAAGGATACCTCTTTAAATGGTACTAAGGTTAGTGATCTTATTACAGAGGATAATGATGTGTATAGAACGTTTACTGTTGATACTTTTTATAAAGGTTACCTTTCAAGTGGAGTTCCTACGACAAACTCAAGTAATATGAATGCTGTTTATACAGAAAAAATCAGATTAAAAGCTGGGCATAAATATATAATAGAATTTGATTCGAACTATATTCAAACTAATGTAGCTTTCATAGCAATATATAGACCTGATGGTTCTTATGTTTCACAGTTGACTGGAAGTAATAGTTATTACTCTCGTACTACTGAATGGAATGGCTATATTGGTAAATATAATTTTGATGTATATCGTGATTGTGATATATCTGTAGGTATTTATAATTCAGATAATATTAATTCGGTTAAGGTTACAGAGATTAATAATACTTATGGCGTTCCTTCCTCTCAAATGATATTAGATGAATATGAAATACGTGATGTTGTTACATGGGCAAATAAACCATTTTCAACTAATGCTGCTTCATCATCTCATGGTTCTGTATTATACTTTAGAGAAACTTATTGGGATTACTCACCATTAAAATCCGAAGATAAGCATGTCACTGTTGAAGATTTATCTAATAATGGATATACAGGAAATGCTGTAGTAGATAACTATGGTAAGAATGGTTTCTTATTCGATGGTGATAATAGTTATATTAAAATTAATCAATTGCCTATAGCTAATCAAGCTACAATATCATTCAACTTATTAGATATATCAGTTCAAAAGGAATTATCTGATTTATTTTATGCAGTTGATGCGAATGGTAAATATATTTACCTTAAATATAGATGGGGTAGAATATATCTAAGTACTAATAATGGTGATAAAAACTTCCAATATGTAACATCAAATAATAGAGATTATCAGTTAACTATTTCATGGAATAGTTCAGAACTAAAATTATTCATAGACGGTAAAAAGATAGGCACAATTAAGAATTATAAAATTCTTAGTACTGGTAATTCCAATATATATATCGGAACAAGACCAAATCCTAACACATATCAAGGATATGTTGGACGTATTAAAGCTTTCCAATACTATAATGTGGCTTTATCTGATTCAGAAGTAAGACAATTATATGATTTAGGTACTCCTTTAAATAGAGATAGTTTGAAAGTTTATTATAATCTTACAAGCTATGAAGATAATGGAGGATACTCATATCCTAAATTAATTCAACCAACAAATACTGAAGTATATAAAGAACAAAAATTAATTCCTTTACCTGGAACTACTTCTATAAACAATTCTTTATTAGGTGCTAGAAGATTATCTTATAGTCCATTAAGTATGGTTGAATTAAATGAAGATTCATATAAGATATATTCAAGTGGTATTGATACACTTAATGTTGAATTTACTAATTATACACCAGATTTAAAATTCGAGTATGACTATCATGGTAATACTTATACAACTGATGTAGAAGATAATATATTATCATTATATTATGAATATGATGATGATATAACAATACGCTTGAAAGATTCATTCTCAACATATGAACATACTTATAGTTCTGATGAGTTATCTAATACATTAAGCATATATGGTAATAAGTATTACTATATTAAAGATTCATCATTATATGAAAAAGATGAAAAGATAGCCGATAATATAGTTAATGTAAAAGATGGTCTTGCTTTAAGTAGTGATCACAAAGTATATGTTATAAATGATAATGAGTATCAAGACTATTATCGTAGAGAAGGATTTGTAGCGTTTGATATTCCTATTTCAACTGCAACGATTGATACTAAATTTATTGAAACTTATCTAACATTTACAAAAATATATGATAGTGATGGTAATGTTACTATTAGGGATGGTCAATTATTATTTAAGAATAATTATTTATATATGTTTAACCATGATAACTATATTAAGAATAATATCGTCTTTAATTATTATAATAATAAAGAATATCAAATAGTATTAAGTAAAACTAATAATATTTATTCTATTCAAAATAACATTAAATTACCTAATCAATTCTTAAATTCAAATATAATAGAAATAATAGGTGATTCAGAAAGTGATAATCCTATAATGATGGTTAGATATGATAATGCAACAGTAGTAGTATTTGATTATACTAATGGAAATGTATTATATAGGAGTTCATCATTCCCAGTGGTATCATTAACATCATTCTTTAAAACTTCATTTATTGATGTTAACCTATCTTCAACTTATGATGACTCATATAAGGAAACATCTAAAGTTATAGATTTCATAGAAAATGCTAATAATGAAATAGTTGATCAATACTATTCTAAATATGATGATTATACTAATCTTATTTTTACAGATGATGAATATGATGAAAATGGAAATTATTTAAATACATCAATCGTTAATAATTCGTCTATCAATAATAAGTATGTAGTATCATTATCATCTAGCAACAAATATGAAGTGTATAGTGTAGCTAATTTATTAGCTGATGACGATGTGATAAATGAATATCAAAAAATAGTAGGCAATGCTACATTAAAACGTAGTTATGATAATAAAACTAATAGTAAATTATTTAATAATAGAAATTCTATATTAATAACTATGTTAATTATTATTCTTATAAATTTAAGCATATTTATTAGATTATTTGAAAGAAGGAAAAATAATGAAACTAAATAAAAAAATTATTATTTGTTCAATAATCACAGTTTTAGTAGTAGTAGGAGTGATTGCTTTAATCATTCCTACTAAACATAAGACTGTTATTAGTGTAGAACAACTAGGAAATATAAAAAGCTATATAAGAACTCAAAACTATATTGAAGATTTAGATGAGATAGATCGATTTGATGTATTACAACTTTTCGGAATTGATTCGTTTAGTATTCCTAATAGCTTATTCTTTACTTCTGAAATGCCTATTAATTCAGAAACTGAAGAAACTGAATATCCTGATTCAATGTTCATTATGGTTTTAAGAGAGGATAGCACATCATTTGATGAGAGTTATTTTTTAATTAATGGTATGATTGATGCAGTTATAAATCGTTCAAATAATGATAAATTAATAAATAATTATAAAAATACAATCAAGGTAAAAACTGATGATTATTATTACTTTATTGTAGGTGATAATAATAAAGAATTAGAAAGCGAAATTTTAAATCATATATAATATTGTAATATATTTATATAAATGATAATATATTGTAGGAAGGTTAGAGACAATATTATGAGACACGATGAAAAAAGAAACTTTATTAAACCAATATCAATATTAGTTATCATTTTATTACTAGTTGCAGCAGTAGGTTTTATCTACTATGCAATAAGTAATAGTATAGGTGAAACAAGAAATTTTTTGAGTGATGGCTTTGCAATTTTACTTGATAAAGAAAGCACAGGGGTTAAGACTTATACGTTTACAAATGGTACTAAATATTCTTATAAAAAATATAAAGATGCTGTGACTTTTGATACAGCTGATAAAAATGTTTCAATTAGCACAGAAAATATTGTTCATTATGCTAATGGAACATATTTGGCATTAAATAATATGGTAGGAATTGATTTAGACACAATTTCTAATCCAATAATAATTTATTATAATATCTATAAAAATAGTATTATAAATAGTAATGGTAATAATTATTACATTACATCATATAATGGTGAAGATATTAATTTTGGAACAATGCTTATTAGAGTAAGTGAAAATAAATATCTTTTGTTATCTGAAAACATTTGTTTAATAACTGATGGAGATAAGTTGACTGATTTCGGTAATTATGTTTACTTTGAGTATTTAGACAATAAAGTTGTTCAAGTTTATAATGCTAACAAATCAATGAAAACAATTGCTCAAGGACAATCTATAACAACAAAAAATATATCTATAGATTTAAATAGCCAATTAATAGCTAAAGATAGTACTAATTATATTACTTTATCTAACTTGGTTATGGATATGAATAGTAACATTGATCTTATACCAATTGAAGAACCAGAAGATGAAGAATTAGATATAGAAAAGTCTGATGTTTCTGATTCAATTATAAGAGGAGATAACACTAAAAACTTTAATGAACAGAATAGTGATGAAGATGAAGTATCTGTAGTTCCATCAAATAATGAAGTTGTTGTTGATGAAAAAGATCCTAAAGAACCTGTTTTTAAAGTAACTGAATTGGATGTTGACTCATTACAAATCAATGCTAAGATAGAAGTTACAGATGATGATTCGACTTTAACAAGTGAAACTAAAGTATCAATTGTGGAAAATTCGTCTAATGAGACAGTTTATCCTGCAAAAGGTGAAAACGGTTTATTCGATATCGGAACATATAATATATATGTTTCATGTGCTGGATTAAAACCAGATACTGAATATACTTTATATGCTTCAGCTACATACATGTTAGGTGATGTCTCTTATGATAAAACATTTGTAACTAAAATATTTAGAACACCATCTGTTGGGCTTAACTTAGTTAAAGGTTTTGTTACTCAAAATAGTATACAAGTAGATGTTTTAAAAGAAACATATTCTAATGTTAGTTCAGCTAAGCTTATTCTTTACAAAGGAGATAGTATAGTTAATAGTGAGACACTAGATCTTGCAAGAAATAATAGTGTAAGTTCCTATTTTGGTGGGCTAGATAGCAATACAAAATATACACTTAAAATAACAGATATTTATTCTGATGGTGTAATGGTAGATGAAGGATTTGAAATATCAAAAGATATTTATACATTAAAGAATAATCCAACTGTTGGAAAACTTGATTATAAAATTGATAAGAAAGATTCAAAATTCTCATTATCTATAGGTGATATTATAGATGATGATAAGAGTATTACATCTTATAGGTATGAAATATATGATACTAAAAACAATATGGAAGTAGCGGCGCCTATAGCTGTAATTGAAAAAGATAATCCAGCTGAATTTGATGTCAAAGTAGATGATGTGACATTATTTAGAGGTGTTTCTTATACATATAGATTAATTGTTACATCATATGATAATGAGAAGTATGTTGAAAGTGTATTCTCGTTAGGCAAAAATATGAAACTTGATGGAGTTGCTTTTCCTACTTTGAGATTTACTGAGTCTAATGTGACTTGGGAAAGAATAACAGGAGCAATAATTATAGATGATCCATCTAGTACAATTATGGATTCAAAGTATACAATTATCTATAAAAACTCTTTAGGCGAGTATACAAGTTTAACTACATATGCAGATACATCTACAAATACTTTACCTATTGATGTAAATGGATTAAGAGCGAATGAAACTTATACTTTTGATGTTTATACAACAATAAACTTACAAGATGGTAATGGCTCTACTCCAAATGTTTATATTGGTAGTGTGACTTGCCAAACTGGTGAACCTCAAGAGTTGACTGCTATATATTCAACTAATGCAGACTTCACAAATTTATTTTCATTTAATCTTGGTTTAGTAAATGATAAAGCACAATTAGAGGCTAGTACTATATCAGAATTAAGATTAACATTGTATGAAGGTTCAACTACTGATGGTAAAGCTGCAGTTTGGACAAAAATAATTGATGAAAATTCAAATGATTATGAAAGTACAATTAAAGATACTTTGTATGATGCTACAACTAATATTACGCCAAAGACTTTTAATACAAGAAATTCATCACTAACTAGTAAAGTTTATACTGTAAAGATAAGTGATGTTTATGATTATACTAAGTATAAGAATGAGATTAAGATTGTTAATGACACATTCTCGTTCAAAATAAATAACTTGCTACCATCTTTACCTGCTGATGTTAATGATGCAGTAGCAATTACTGAAATAAAAAATAAAGTAGCGTCTTCATTTAATATTCCATATGATGATAACTTAGAACCAAATACAACAGTTGGCTATAGTATATTAGCTGATTTTGATAACTCTTCTGGTTATGGAAAATATGTAGAATATTATGTATATGAATATGATCAAACTTCTGATAAGTATATCAAGTTAGATAATTTAACTAGAACAGTCGATTTTGTTGATGGCGTTCTTCCACCAGCAATATATAATGTTGGATATGGTACAAACGATGATCTAGATACTGATATGTTAAGAAGAGGTAATAAGTATTATTTTACATATAAAGTATTCCTTGAATATGATCAAGATAATGATGGATTACCTGATATAGCTACTTATCCAGACATTATTGAATCAGGTGTTGAATTAAGAAGTTCAGAATTCTCTATATACAAACAAGCTCCTAACTTTGTTATGTTTTTAGAGTCTTATACTCTTTCTAATGAAGACTCTAATTTCTTTACTGCGTGGGCTAATTATAAATTATCTGATATAGATAATGCTATATATATAGATAATGGCATTAAGTATTTATATTATATTAGTGGTAATGGTGTTAATATTTATTCATATGATCTTAGAGCTCAAATAGAGAATACTGACGAATATAAGGGTATTGGTATTTATAGACTAAGACCTGGTGAAGTAGAGAATTATAAAATAAGAGTTAAATATCTTAAAGAGGCTAAAAATGGTTCTATGTTAACTGTATATCAACAATACAATTATCCTTTTACTGATTTTTCTAATTTGAACTATACAGCTTCAATTCAAAATAATAGATTAGAAATTGAATTTACAAACTATCTAAATTATGTAGAATTATTCAAAAATATTTATAAAATATCAGTTGAAATTACTCCAACGGATTCTTCTCAAAGTTTAACCTTAGATAATTTAACATTAACAGGATCTTCTATATATATTCCTTTATATGATATTTATAGCATATTAGGAAAAGAATTTACTGTTAAGGTAAAAATCGAGTATGACTCCGGACAATTTAGAATGACTAATAAGACTACTAATGGTGTAATCCAAATTGGTGGAGCTAAAGCAAATAATTACTTATTCATAAATCAAAATAATGGTAAAATTGAACAATCTACTGATGTAAGAGAAATTTATGATACAAGATTTGATAAAGAAAATAATAGATTATTTGTAAACCAATCTACATTTGATTTAATTCCAACAAATAAAGGCCTATTACTAGATAATAATAGCATTGTTATCAAGACTCTTGACTCTAAGGAAATCAAATCAGATGATGTGTTAGTGTTTGATTCTATACTTCCTGCTATTAATTTGTATAATGAATCTCAAACAAAATTAAATATTACTTCATTATTAAATTCAGCAATAGTAAATGCAGAATTAAGTTGGTTTGATAAACTAGATATTAAAGATAATTTAGTATACGTAGATTTATATCAAACTGATTCAGATGGAAGAAATGAGAAGTTAGTAAAGACTTTAAAGATGGATTATAATGAGTTTAATCAACCATTTACAATTAATGATTTGAATTATTTTACAAACTATTACTTAATGTTTTACACATATGTAAATGTGGATGGTACTTATCAAAAGACTTACTTATATGATGTTGTTAGAAATATAACAGGTAATAAATATAGATTTAAGACACTTACAGATGTAGGAATCGATAACTTTAAGTATAATTTGGTAGCTACATCTTATAATAATAAGTATTTAAATATATCATATAATCTATCTTATCTAGAAGGTTATAATAGTATAGCTTATAAATTATTCGAATGTAATAGCAATTATTCTGAATGTAATAGTGTAAATGTAGATATACCTAGTTCAACATTCTTCTCATCAACAATGGGTGTTAAGATTGATGCTAATCCAGCAAAAGGTAATATAAAATATAATACTAATTATAGAATTATAATTTCTCCAATTGGGTCAATTACAAATAATAAAGGTTTATTAGAAGATATTACTTTAGGTAGTAAAGTTTATGATTTTAATTTAGGAGATCCAACTATGCCTACGGTTGCTATCACACCATCAAAAACTAATGATAAAATATCATATAGAGTAACTATAGTAGATCCAAGCTACGTTATAGTTGGTGGTAAATATTCGTATGAATTAGTTGATTCAGCGGGTAATGTTATTATTAATGAAAATGATGATAATATATCTGAAAAATATAAATTATATGAATTTAATGAATCTAATGGATTACAATTTGGTGAAACTTATACTTTTGTTGTAAAGATCGCAACAGATACTAAAAATAAAGGTAAAGCTGATACAACGACCCCATATAGTAAATCGCTAACATTTGGTGACGTTGTAGATACTGGTGATACTGTTATTGAACATGATAGTGAAGGTAATAATTTCTCGATTTATTATTTCAATCCATATAAGATTACAGATATAACAAAAGTTATATATACTGTAACAGCACAATTTAATGAAAATGAATCATTCAATTATTCATCTTCAGGAACATTTAATCTTGAGTACGATTCAAATGTTGAGGCATTTAAGTACACATTAAATATTGATTCACCATCGTTTAAGAGTGGTTATTTGTATTATGTAACGTTAAATTATTACAATGGATCGACGCTTGTTGCTCAAGATGAATTAAGATATTATTACAGGTGATTAAAGTGAGAAAGTTGAATTTAAAAAATAAAATATTATTATTTATATTTGTCACTATAATTCTATTGATTATTATATCAATGGCTTATGCTATGATTAAAACAGGTGGTAACGCTAAAGAAGTATATAGTGTAAATAGTAATGATGTTTTCTATGATGAAAACTATCAACTATTGGATACTTCTTTAGGCGGAACTATCCGTAAAAATTGGAATGGTAATTTTACCTTTGTAAATGGAAATAACGAAAGCTACTCAATTGGAGAAGATTTTGTTATCTATAACAAGTTAAATAATAAACTATTTATATTTGGAAATAATTATCAAGTATTTTCAACTTTAGATGTTACAGAAAATAAATCTAATTTTATTGAAAATACATTAAATAGTCCGGCATTTTTTAAACTATCAGATCGAAAATACCTTATTATAGCTAATGAAATAAGTTCATCTGATAAAACAATAATTGCGAAGAATTATCTTGAAGTTGATATAGATACAAATGGTAATGCATCATTATTAAATGATTCAATTATATTAAAAACTATAAATCCTATGGTATTAACTTTTGCTAATTATTCATTTGATGTTGCAAAGGAAATATTAACGACACCTGATAATGAGGTTGATTTAAAAACTATAGGTGGAAGTACAAACAAATATATTGAAAGATTAATTCCTGAGCCTAAGAAAGTACTAGATGATGAAAAATTATCTGAATCTTATAATGCACTAGTAAATGATTTCTCCCATTATGCAACTAATAATGTTATTGAAGTTGGTAAAATTTCTTCTAATACTTCAGTTGTAACAACACCATCTAATAATGGTAAATCTGCTGATAACAAAACTCCATTAACTAAGAGAGTAAGTTTAAGAGGATCGATTTCATATTCTACTTACATCGATATTTCCTACTACGTTATTGATCCTGAAAACAAATATCAAGCAGTTTATTTATTAGTTACTGGTGAAATAGACGGAACAAACCAAACTAAAAAATACTTATTAGATAAATATCAAACTACCTACAGAATTAGTGGTTTATCTCCTAAAAGTGAGTATTCAATTGTATTAGGATATATTGAAGTTGTAACTGATTCTGATGATAACAAGAAACTATATGATAATATTGAAGATTCAATTATATCTAGAACTACCAAAGAATCTTTAGAATTAACTATAGATAAAATAGGTGTTGGTGGGTATGTTTATTTCACATTTAAAATGCATGAAGGATATTATTTATCAAAAGGATTTATTGCAATAAGCAGTAATAACGTTTATTATGATCAAGTTGAAATAAATATTGATAGTGCTAAGACTGAAAATGGATTTAAAGGAAAAATCAAAATGCCTTTATCTCAAAATTACAAATTGTATCTAAAAGATGCTAAATATAATGATAGAGATGTTTCAATTGATTTATATCAAAAATTTAGCGTTTAATAAAAAGGAGTATAACTCCTTTTTTTTGTTTACAGTTATAATAATTATTTAATAATAATTATTGAATAAAGATAAAATTTGATGTTAGAATTAAATTATAAAGATACTTGATGATAATCGCAACTTGGATATATATTAAGAGGTAGTATATGAAAAATTATTTTCATTGGTGTTATTAATTATATCTTTTGTATATATTTTGGCTTTATTAAGAAAAAAAAGTTTTATTTAGAAAATATTTAAAAAATAAACAAATAAAAAAGGAGCTAATATGGAATATATTTTTGGTGATGAAAGAAACACAAAAACAAGAAAAGCATTCTTAATAGTTAATAATAAAATTGTATTTAAACCACCAGGATCTTCTATGAGCAACTATGACTTTGCAATGTTATTAGGAATAACTTCTAAAGAATTTAGTAATCTTATAAGAGGTTATTATTTAGATGGACATGTAGTATTCTATAAAGGAAATTACATGTATGATGATGAATTAATTAAAGAAGCATTAACACATTTAGATTATATATCTAGAACTGTTAATGATGATGAATTTGATATTTATTTTGGTGTCTTAAAAGATGAAGATAAAAGACCAATCTGTTTATATGGTAAATATAAAGATGGTATAGTAACAACTGTTGAAGAACAAAATAAAGAAGCTATGCATGATTAAAACTAAGAGAAATCTTAGTTTTTTGTTGCAATTATATATTTTTAGTGTATAATCTAATATGAAAATGATTTTCAAATTGAAGGGATGATTATATGCCTAGAAGTGATACATATAATACAAAACAAAAAGAATTAATAGTAAATACTATAAAGAAAGAAAAGAAAGAGTTTACTGTTAAAGAAATATATGAAGAATTAAATAAGAGTATAGGATTAACAACAATATATAGATTAGTTGATAAATTAGTAGAAGAAGGAATACTATTAAAATCTATATCTAATGATAATACAACACATTATCAATATTTAAGTAAATGTGAAGAAGAGAATCACTTTTATTTAAAGTGTGATAAGTGTGGAGATTTAGAACATGTTGACTGTGATTGTATTGATGGTTTAACTAAACATATATTTAAAGAGCATGATTTTAAACCTAATAAAGAACATATCATCATAAATGGTATATGTAAGAATTGTAGTAAGGAGTATTAGTATGAAAAAATTAATATATATTTTATCATTTGTATTTATAAGTTTATTAATTTTAAGTGGATGCGCTAGTAAAAAAGAAACAGCTAAATATACTATTATTTCTACTAGTTTTCCAGGATATGATTTTGCTAGAGCAATAACTAAAGATTCAAAAGATTTTGATGTAAAAATGTTATTAAAACCAGGTTCTGAAATGCATAGCTATGAACCAACACCTCAAGATATTATTAATATATCTAATGCTGATATTTTTATCTATGTTGGAGGAGACTCTGATAATTGGATTGAAGATGTATTAAAAGATATAAATACAGATAAAACTAAAATAATTAAATTAATGGATTTAGTTGATGTAGTAGAAGAAGAACATGTTGAAGGTATGGAAGAAGAAAAAGAAGAGGAAGAAGAAGTTGAATACGATGAACATGTATGGACTTCACCTATAAATGCAATTACTATTATTAATAAATTAAAAGAAGAAATAATCAAAGTTGATAATGATAATAAATCATTATATGAAGATAACTCTAATAACTATATTAACGAATTATCTAATATCGATAATGAAATAAGAAGCCTTGTTAAGAATGCTAAGAGGAAAGAAATAATATTTGGTGATAGATTCCCAATTAGATATTTTGTAGAAGAATACGGATTATCTTATTATGCTGCATTTCCAGGTTGTTCAGAACAAACTGAACCAAGTGCAAAAACAATTACATTCTTAATAAATAAAGTAAAGAAAGATAATATCCCAGTTATATTCCATATAGAATTATCTAATGGTAATATTGCTAAAACAATAGCTGATGAAACAGGAGCTAAGGTATTAGAATTTAAGACTGCTCATAATATATCTCAAGATGATTTTGATGCAGGTATAACATATGTTGATATTATGAAGAGTAATATAGAAGTATTAAAGGAAGCGATTAACTAATGAATTTAATAGAATTAAAAAATGTTACATTAGGTTATGAAAATCATATAGTATTAAAAGATATAGATATGACTATAGATGATAAAGATTTCATTTGTATTGTTGGACCAAATGGATCTGGTAAATCAACTTTAGTTAAAGGTATACTTGGATTGATTAAACCTAAAAAAGGTAAAGTTATTTATAATAATTTAAAACAAAATTTTATTGGCTATATGCCTCAAGAAACAAAAGTAGATTCTAGCTTTCCTGCATCAGTATATGAAATAGTTTTATCTGGTACTTTAAATAGTATGGGATTAAGATCATTTTATACTAAAAAAGAAAAAGATATGGCAGATAAGAATCTTAAGTTATTAGGTATTGATAAATTAAAGAATAAAAACTTCTGTGATTTATCAGGAGGACAAAGACAAAAAGTATTATTAGCTAGAAGTTTATGTGCTACATCTAAATTATTAATATTAGATGAACCATCTAATAATTTAGACACTAAATCTAAACAAGATTTATATAAGACTTTAAAAGAATTAAATGAGAATCATGGTATTACTATTATCATGATTACTCACGATTTAGATCATAATAATTTGATAGGTAATAAGATATTATCATTAAGAGAAGATAAGATATTCTTTGGTTCTACTGAAGAATTTGTAAAGAAGGTGCATCATGAGTAGTATAGTTGAAATGTTTTCATACACTTTCATTGTAAGAGCCTTTATAGTTGGTATACTTATTTCCTTATGTGCATCTTTAATAGGTGTATCATTAGTATTAAGAAGAAACTCTATGATAGGTGATGGTTTATCACATGTAGGATTTGGTGCTTTTGCAATTGCTACAGTTTTAGGAATAGCTCCATTAGAGTTTGCTATACCATTAGTTATTGTTGTTTCATTCTTAATATTAAGATTAAATGATAATAGTAAAATACATGGTGATTCAGCTATAGCTATAATATCTGCAAGTTCTTTAGCAATAGGTACCTTTATTATTTCTATTACTAAAGGTGTTAATACCGATATTAATAATTATTTATTTGGTAGTATTCTATCTATAAATGAAAAAGATATTATAGTAAGTATAATCTTATCTATAATAGTTATTCTATTATATGTATTCTCATATAATAAGATATTTGCTATAACATTTGATGAGAGATTTGCTAAATCAATAGGTGTTAAAACAGATTTATATAATATGATATTTGCAAGTTTATGTTCAATAGTAGTTGTATTAGGTATGAGATTAATGGGATCTTTATTAATTTCAAGTTTAATAATATTCCCAACACTTTCATCAATGCAATTATTTAAGAAATTTAAAAGTGTAATTATATCTAGTATTATTATTTCAATAATATCATTTATTGTTGGATTATATATATCATTTATATACGCTACTCCAACAGGAGCAACTATTGTAATTGCTAATTTAATAGTATTCTTACTATTTAAATTATTATCAATTATTAGAATTAAGAAGTAAGAGTATATCTTACTTCTTTTGTTAATTTGCATGAAAAGTATTAATGTGGTATATTTAAATTGCGTTGAAGAAGAAAAGTAATCAACTAAGTTATTCAAGTGAGTTAGGTATAGTGTGAACTAATAATAACATTTGATGAAAGAACACTTCTGAGCAGACTACCGAAAGAGTAATCAAGTAGACTAGTCCGGTGAGCAATCCGTTATCATGTTGCTAGGTTTGTTAGAACTGAAAAAGTGATTACTGATTTAACAAGCCGTCTTTATAGATGGTTTTTTTAGTAATAATTAAGGTGGCACCGCGGATACCCGTATTCGTCCTTATTTGTAGGATGATACGGGTTTTTATATAGAAAAGGAGGAATATTTGATAGTACCTACAACTATCTTAATTAATAAAAAAAATAATTAAGAAAGAAGGTAAAAAAATGAAAAAAGAATTAAGTTATTTGGAATTAATCAAAATGATTGATGAAACTAAAAAGTATTTTGAAAAACAATTAGAAGTAAGATTATCTTTAACAAAAGTACAAAGTCCATTATTTGTTAAAAGTTCATCAGGATTACAAGATGCATTATCAGGTGTGGAAGAAAGTGTAAGTTTTACTAAAGATAAAGAAAGATTTGAAGTAGTTCATTCATTAGCTAAATGGAAAAGAGATGCATTATATAGATATTCATTTCCTCTTCATACTGGTTTATATACAGATATGAAAGCTATTAGAAAAGATGAAATAGTAGATGAATTACATTCATTATATGTAGAACAATGGGATTGGGAAAAAGTAATAGATAAAGATGATAGAACAATTGATTATTTAAAAGATACAGTTAAAAGTATTTATAAAGCTATTAGACAAACACTTATTTATCTTAAAACTAAATATAAATATATAACTTTATCATTACCTAAGTCTATATATTTTATAACATCACAAGAATTAGAAGATATGTATCCTGATATTACACCTAAAGAAAGAGAACATTTAATTGTTAAAGAAAAGAAAGCAGTATTTATAATAGGTATAGGAGATAAATTAAAATCAGGTATACCACATGACTTAAGAAGTCCTGACTATGATGATTGGACACTTGATTGAGATTTATTAATCTATAGTCCCATTATTGATTCAGAAATAGAAATATCTTCTATGGGGATAAGAGTAGATGAAGAATCATTAGTAGAGCAATTAAAGAAAAGTGATTGTATGGATAGATTAGAGTTACCATATCATCAAAGTATTATTAAAAAGATATTACCTTATACTATAGGTGGTGGTATAGGACAATCAAGAATACTTTTGCTTTTATTAGAGCAATCTCATATAGCTGAAATACAAGCTTCTAGTTGGACAGATAAAACACTTGAATCATTAAAAGATATCAAAATACTTTAATATAAAAATTAGTAGATATATTATAGTCTACTAATTTTTTATATGCTATAATTTAAACTAGGTGAAACTATATGGCAAGACTAAAGAAAAAAGTTAAAAGAACATTAAATAGATTATTAGTATTAATAGTAATAATAGTTTTAGTAATAGGTGGTATTAAACTATTAAATAATAAGAATAATACTCAACAAAGTGGAAGTAATAATCCTAATACCAATATACCTTTAGATGTAGATAATAAATCAATATATTTAATTAAAGGTGAAACAACTAATATTAAATATAATAAAGAATTAAAATATGAATATGATAGTAATATAATATCTTTTAATGAAGGTACTATTAAAGCTAATTCAAATGGTAGTACTAAATTAACTGTAACTAATGGTAAAGATAAAAAAGAAATAGATATAGTAGTAACTGATTTATTAGTATTACCAACAGTTAATAATACTAAGTCTTATTTAACTTGTCATCAATACTCTGAAAGTGAAGCTGAAATATTAGATAAAGTATTAGAATATAAAATAAATGAAAAAGGATATTTAACTAGAGCAGGTGCATTAGAAGCAGTTAGATTCTTAACTTTAAATTTTCCATATAGATTAAAATATTTCTTTGAAAATGGTAGATTAGATAGATCTAATTCATTCTTTGATTATGTTGATGGAGAAGGTAGATATTATCATAAAGGATTATATTTAACTGATAATAAATTTAAAGATTTAAAAGCAACATTAAGAGGCCCTCAACCATGGGGATGTGAAATGCCTAATGATACAACAAAAACAAATAATCCTAATGGTTTAGATTGTTCAGGATTCTTAACATGGGCTCTTGTTAATGCAGGGTATGATCCAGGTGATGTTGGAGCTGGTAAAAATAACTACAATGATATGACTGATTTAGGTAAAGTAGTTAACTTTACTGAACCATCAGCATTCGATAATGTTAAAGTAGGTGACTTAGTTGGTAGACAAGGTCATATAGCTATGTTAATTGGTATAGAAGATAATAAATATTATATAGGTGAAGCTTTAGATCGTGGAGAATATGATATGCATGTATATTCATATACTAAAGAAGAATTAATGAATACTGAATTAGAATATTTTGTTTATATGGATGATTTCTATAAACAAGATGGAAATATAACTAATATGTGGAGGTAATATGGAAGAAATTGAGATTAGTTTATATGAAGACAAAGAACCTTATAGAGTTACATTAACAGATGATAAAGTAATTAATATTACTGGTCAATCTGGATCAGGTAAAACTACATATGTAGAAGAACATTATAATGATGATTCATATTTACATATTGATACTGATGAAGTATTTTCTGATCATAGATTTGCTAATGCTAAAGGTATTAATAGAGAATTAGGTGAATACTTTAGAAATAAGTATAAAGAATTACCAACTCTAATAAATGATTTTGATTTAATCTATAATGAAATATTAGATTATTGTAAAAATATAAATAAAATTATTGTTATAGATTGTACTTTATTTCATGCTGTTAAAGATATCACTACTTTAAAAGGTAGATTAATTATCTTAAGAACTAGTATTGATAATTGTTATAATAGACTAATCGAAAGATTCAAAAAGAATAATCCAAATTACACAGAAGAAGAACTTAATGAATATAAGAACAGAAAGCATGCAATATATTCATGGTATCTTCAAACAAATAAATTCATTCATAAAATAGATGATTATGTTAATAATAAATAAGATTAAGTATACTTAATCTTTTTATTTGTGTTATTATATATATAATGGTGTATGTGTATGAAAAGTAATTTTAAGTTAAAGACTGTATTTAATTTTTTTGTATTCATTCTATTAATTGGTTTAACTTATTATTTGATATTTAGAAATCAAGATATAAATCAATTAAGAGAAGTATTACATGGATGTAATAAGTTATATTTATTATTAGGTTTATATTTAATGTTTTGTTACTTCTATATGGAAGCATTTAATGTTAAAAAGATATTAAAAACATTAGGTGAAAATATAACTATAACTCAAGCACTTAAATATACTTTTATAGGTTATTTCTTCTCATCAATTACACCTGCAGCATCTGGTGGACAACCAGTTGAAATATATTATATGAATAAAGAAAATGTTAAAGGAACAAATGCAACTTTAGCATTACTCATTCATTTATGTTCATTCCAAATAGTTACTATATTATTAGGAATAATATGTGCAATAATTAACTATGATATGTTAAAAGATGGTTTCATTTATTTATTTATAGTAGGTGTATCATTAAACTTTATAGCTTTAACATTAATGATGGTATGTATTTTTTCTACAAGATTATGTGAAATAGTAATTAATTTTATATTTAAAATATTTAAGTTCTTTAAAATGAAAGATACTGATGAAAAGAAAAAGCATATCTTATCTTCATTAGATAAATATCATGAAAGTTCTATATTCATTAAAGAACATAAGATAGAGTTTGTTAAAAGTATATTAAGAGTGATGATTCAAGTAATGTTCTACTTTGCTGTACCATTCTTTGTTTATAAATCATTTGGTTTAATGGAATATAGTATGTTAAAGATGTTTGCTATTCAATCAATACTATTTATATCTGTATCTAGTATTCCATTACCTGGAGCAATAGGTGTAAGTGAAACAGCATTCTTAAATATATATAAATCAATATATGGAGAAACATTACTAGGTGGAGCTATGTTGTTATCTAGATTTATTTCATTCTATATATTTGTATTTATAAGTTTAATAGTTGTTATTGTTAATATGATTAAACATCAAATCAAATAACTTGACTATTATAAATAATCAAGTATAATTAATAATATAAAAAACGAGGAAGATATAAGTAATTAATCTAAATCTATCCAAGAGAGAGGCTAAATGCTGGGAATGCCTTATAGATATTTTAATGAAAAAAGATATTGGAGTTTTGTTGCTGGTAAGCATTAAAATACAAAAGTGCATGGAAACATGAAATAGGATGGTACCACGGGTATTACTCGTTCCTATAGAATGTTTTCATTTTTTTATTTTTAAGGAGGAATATATATGGAAAGAAAGTTATCTGAACAAGAGATTGTTAGAAGAGAAAAGTTAAAGAATATTGAAAGACCTTATCCAGATAAGTATGAAACAACTCATACTATATCTGAAGCAAGAGAATTAGCTGATGGAACTGAAAATGTATCAATAGCTGGTAGAATTGGTTTCATGAGAAAAATGGGTAAGTTATCTTTCGTAAAAATCAAGAATATTGAAGCTGCTATTCAATTAAAGATTGAAGCTGATAAGTTAGGCGAAGAAAAATATGAAGAATTTAAGAAGATTTATGATGCAGGAGATTTCGTTGGCGCTAAGGGTACAATTATAACTACTCAAACTGGTGAAAAGTCACTTGAAGTAAGTGAATTAACTTTTTTAGGTAAGGCTTTAAGACCATTACCAGAAAAGTTCCATGGATTACAAGATACTGAAATTAAGTATAGAGAAAGATATGTAGACTTAATCATGAATCAAGATTCAAGAGAATTATTCTTAGGAAGATCTAAGTTCTATTTCTTCTTAAGAAATTTCATGAATCAACATGGTTTCTTAG
>CAMPCD010000004.1 GCA_946643435.1 uncultured bacterium | reverse complement strand
AGATCTAAGTTCTATTTCTTCTTAAGAAATTTCATGAATCAACATGGTTTCTTAGAAGTTGAAACACCAATTGTACAAACTGCTGTATCTGGTGCATCAGCTAAGCCATTCTTTACACATCATAATGCATTAGACATTGATTGTAATTTAAGAATTGCACCTGAATGTTATTTAAAGGAATGTAATGCAGCTGGTTTTGAAAGAGTATATGAAGTTGCTAAGTGTTTTAGAAATGAAGGAATGGATCCTCAACACTTACAAGAATTCACTCAAATTGAATGGTATGCATCTTTCTGGAATTTTGAAGATAATATTAAGTTCTTCCAAGAATTCATGAGAGAAACATCTTTGTATTTAAAGGGTACTACTGAATTAACTATTGGAGAACAAACTATAGACTTAGGAAAAGAATGGAAGAGAATCAATTATGTTGAAGCTTTAACTGAAGCTTTAGGTTTTGATTTCTTATCTATTGAAGAACCAGAAGAATTAAGAACTAAGATTATTGAATCAGGCAAGTTTAGTGCCTCCGATTTAGCTGAATGTAATTCTGTAGCTCAATTAATTGATTTCTGCTATAAGAGATTAATTAGAGCTAATATATTTGAACCAACTATTATGTGGAATTATCCTGCAGTATTAAAGCCATTAGCTAGACGTAATGATGATAATGATAAAGTAGTTGATGTATTCCAAGTAATTATTGCTGGAGCTGAAATCTGTAATGCTTATTCAGAGTTAGTTAATCCTGAAGTACAAAGAGCTAATTTTGAAGAACAATTAAAGCAAAAGGCTCAAGGTGATGATGAAACTATGGATTTAGATGAAGATTACTTAAAGGCTATGGAACAAGGTATGCCACCTATAAGTGGTTTAGGTGTTGGTATTGATAGATTAATGATGCTACTTTATAATGCAGCAAGTGTTAGAGATGTAGTATTATTCCCTATGATGAAGCCTGAAAATAAATAATAATAAAAAAGGAATAAGTATTCCTTTTTTTTATTTTCTTGTTATAATAAGATTAAAGTTAGGTGATTATATGGATTTTAGAGAAATTAATGAATTTTTTAGAGATACTTTTAAGTATATATTAGTATTTGTTGTAGTATTATTACTATTTATATTTGTAATTGGATTACAACAAGTAATTGGACCTTCAATGTCTCCAAATTTTAATGAAGGTGATATTTTAGTGATTAATAAACTATCTACTAAATTTAGAGAACCTAGAAGAGAAGAAGTAATAGTTATATCTCAATCTGAAAAATATATGATTAAAAGAGTTATCGGATTACCTGGCGATAAAATTGAATTCAAAGATAACAAATTATATATAAATGATCAAGAATATAAAGAGTCATATTTAAAAGATGATGTGATTACAAATGACTTTAAATTATCTGATTTAGGAGTAGATGTTATTCCTGAAAATAAATATTTAGTTTTAGGAGATAATCGTACAAATTCTTTAGACAGTAGAAACTACGGTCTAATCGAACGAAAAAACATAATTGGAATAAAACTGTTTAGATTATGGCCAATTAAATAATTATAAATGACTTGCAAAATTATAAATCTTACTTTATAATAGGTGGCATAACAAAGAGGCATAATATGTACAATCTATGGCAAAACTATTGAAAAGTAGTGGCGCAAAGCTTCAGAACCTAAAATGCAAATCATGGTAGTCAGCTGCACTTAATACATTTTTAAGTGCTTTTTTTTGTTAAAAAGGGAGGGTGTGTATGAATAAGAAGCGTATATTTGCTATCATTACATTCATTATTCTAGGATTGTTTATGTTTGCTTTCGCGAATCCTTTAAATGATAATGGTGAAGAAAATAATGCAAATCAAGCCGCTACTGGTAATACAACAAATGACACAACTGAGAATGAACAAGTGTTACCAGAACCAGACAACAATGAAACTACACAAAGAAATGCAACAAGAAATAATACACGAAGAGTAATAGCTAGAGTCGATAATACTACTACTTTAGATCTTACAATTGACAAAGCTAATGCTATTGATGAATTGAAAAAGTATAAAGATGAGTATCAATTCACTGATGATTCTGCCTACAATAAGGTTATTGATGACTATACAACTAAGATTAATGATTCAACAACATTAGATGACATCAATAAAAACTTAGATGAAGGTAAGAATAAAATTGATGAAGTAATCAATGAAGATTTAACTGCATATAAAGAAGCAGCTAAGAAAGACATCAAAGAATATGCTGAAAGTTTAAATCTAGTCACTGATTACACTGACTTATTAAATGAATATAACAACAAGATTGATGATGCAACAACTAAGAAAGCAATTGATAAGTTAGTATCTGATGCTAAGAAAGCATTAGATGAAATGAAAGCAAACGAAGTAGCAGAAGCTAAAGAAAAAGCTTTTAAAGATATCAATGAATATAAACAAGAAGATCAAGAATACATCAAAGATATTAATACTACTAAAGATGAAGGATTAAAAGAGGTTGAAGCTTCTAATGATGTTAAAGAAATTGAAAACATTGTAGAAGAAACAAAAAATAAAATTGATGATTTAATCAAGAATACAACTTTCACAGTTAATTTCTACCATATCAACACACATAATTCTAATTATGAATTACTTGATACACAAACAGTTCATTACACAAAATCAGCTAAAACTCCTGAAATAAAGAAAGAGGTTACAACTTTCTATGGACGTGTTATCAATAAGTTTGTTGGTTGGGATAAGGATTTCACTGAAGTAAAGACTAATTTAGATGTATATGCTAACTATGAAGTTACTAATGTAACAGGAAGCGTATATGTAGTTAAAGAAGAATCTAGCAACAAAGAAAGATTAACAACTGATGACTACGAAAGAATCGTAAAAAATATTGAAGTTAAGTTAACTGACGATATTATCAATGCTGTTAATACATATAGTAAAGGTCACGAAGTTATAGTAGCTACTGATGATGCAACTATCCGTTCTATTGTTTCAACTGAGCTACCTACTTTATACAAAGGTAATAAGTATAAGACTATTGAATTCTATGTATTAAAAGTTACTGGTGATGGAGTTCATGTTGACGGAAGAATTCATTATGATAAAGATGCTGAATTAGCCGATAAGAAAGATGCAGCTATTGATGAAATCAAAAAATATAGAACTGATGATGAACAATACATCGAAGAAATTACAACAATCAAGAATGATTTTGAAAACAACTTAGATAATATAAACAACTTAGAAGATTTAGAAAAAGCAGTTAAAGATACTAAAAAGGCTATCGATGACGCTATTAAGAACAAAAAGTTCACTGTAACATTCTATGGTATTAAGGGTAAAGTATTATCAACACAAAGTGTTACATATAATACTGCTGCTAATATACCTGATACAAGTGGAACTGTTACTGAATGGAATGGTTCAATCGAACTAAAATTCTTAAATTGGGATGTTAAAGATTCTGCATTAAAACATGTTAAAGGCAACTTAGAAGTACAAGCAAAATATGATGTTGTTTCTGCAACTACTAAGATTTCAATTCTAAAAGAAGATTTAGGATATGA
Organism: uncultured bacterium; assembly: GCA_946643435.1. Lineage (GTDB taxonomy): Bacteria > Bacillota_I > Bacilli_A > RF39 > UBA660 > UBA6985. The sequence continues at coordinate 56,962 of CAMPCD010000004.1, read as the reverse complement.
TTATTCTACAAATATCGATGATTTCAATCATCCTTATAATAAACCTGAAGTAGAAAAAGATAAATATTTCGAATTAACTATAACTAAAGAAATAGTTGATGCAGTTAATGATTATAGAAATAAACATATTATCGTTTACTCAGATAATGATGAGAAAATACGTGAAGTACTTAAAGGTGAACCAGATGTATTTAACAACAATAAGTACAAAAAATTACAATATTACGTATTAAAATTACAAGGTGATAGATTCCATTGTGATGCTAGAGTAATATATGATAGAGATGCTGAAGAATTAGATAAAGCAAAAGCTGAATTAAAGGAATTAATTGAAAAAGCTAAGAAATTAGATACTACTAACAAAACTGATAAATCAGTTGAAGACTTAAACAACAAGATTTCTAAAGCTAAAGACAACTACAAAGGTACTGACATCAATGCAATTAAAGAATCAATTAATGAATTAAAAGACATCAAATTAGTTGATATCAAAGTAACTGACATACATGTTAAAGTCAACAAAGATAAATACTATGATTATGCAACTAAATTTGATATAACTGTTACTTACGATGATAACAATGGTAAGAAGAATGAAAAAACTGATGATTACAAAGTAACTGCATTAGATAAGACAGAAGGTAAACATACAGCTACAGTTACATATAAAGGTCAATCTAAGACATTCGAATATACTACAGTTATTAATAAGATCGAATCTATTAAAGTAGTTAATCATGTTCCTACATATTGGAAAAATCAAAAAGAAGATATTACTGTAACAGCTACTTATACAGATGATACTACTAAAGAATTGTCATCTGATAAGTATAGATTAGATAATTTTAAAACTTCAAGTGCTACAACTAAGAGAACTGCAACAGTAGTTTTAAATTCTAATAACAATATTACAGATAAATTCGATTATGCTGTAAGCAAATATTCTTCTAAAGAAGAAGAAGATGAAGCTATCGAAGCAGAAGCCGAAGCAGAAAGAGTAAAAGCTATTAAAGCTATGAAAGTTACAGTTCCAGATGGAAAATATTATATTGAATTCAATAAATTACCATCAGGGGCAACTGTTAACAAAGTCTACAAAAAAGGTAATATAAGTACTCATACAATAACATTAAAGAGTTCCAGTGTTGTAGATGGAAAACTAAGATATGAAATATCTAAGACTGACCATGCTATTATTAGAGCGACTAATGGTGAATGGCTAAATCAATATATTTATATCGAATATATTTATGGCGATAAATTATACTTAGTACAATACAATGAAAAAACTGGAAACTTAAAATTAGTTTCAGTAAATCGTATCTAATAATATAAAAATCAAGGTTATCCTTGATTTTTTCTATTATAAATAGTAAATTAAAAATAGGTGAGGTTATATGGCATATATTAAATATAAAGAACTAACTAAATATTTTAATTTTAACAAAAGAATCAATGAAGAAGATTTACCAACTTATGTAACAGATTATTTTAAGAAAGATGAAAAAGTAATACAAGCTTATCAAACATCACGTGATAAAGGTGTATTTACAAATGAAAGAATGGTATTATTTGATGTTAATCCATTAGATGGAAGTAAGAAGATACATATTATACCTTATTCATCTATATCAAGTAGTGCAATATTATATAAGAGATCTAGTGCATCTATATTATTCTCATTTGATAGTGGATATCAAATGGAATTAAAATTTATTCACTTAGATGCTAGAGGTAAAACTGATTTAAGAAAGTTATTCTCATATATAATTAATACAAAATAGATTAATTTACATATCAAATTAAAAACTATAGGTTTCTATAGTTTTTATTATTTATTAATATTTGATATTGTTATATAATGTTTAATAGAATAGGGTGATAATAAAATGGAAGTATTAGTAATTGGAAAACCTGCTGTTAATGTATATTTACCTTTACAAGAATTTCCTATGGAAGGTGATGTTTTCCATATAACAGGTAAAAACGAATCAGTTGGAGGAGTTCCTGCAACTGCAGCATGTTTAATAGCTAAATGGGGAGTAAAACCACATTTTACTGGTGTATTAGGTAATGATGCTTATGCTGAAAAAATAAGAAATGTATTTTCTGAATATAAAGTTAATTCTAAATTCTTAGAGACTACATTTGAGAAACCAACTTCAACTAACTATTTAGTTTTAAATCTTAAGACTGGTGCTGTTACTAAAATTTTATATAATGATCCAAATGTTGAATTACAAAAGTTTAAATATGATTTCCAACCTGATTGGGCTATTATGGATGCATCTGATACTGCTGGTGCAATGGCATTAATCAATAATGATAATCGTGTAAAAATTGTATTCTATGCTAGAGTAGCTAATGCTAATACTTTAACACTTGCTAAGAAATGCAAATATGTAGTATGTACTCAAGCATTCTTAGAAGGATTAACAAAGACTAAAATAGAAATAGATACACCTGCAGAAGAACTAGTTGATGCATATCAAAAACTAGTAGACTCTGTTGGAAGTAGTAACTATGTAGTTTTATTAAATAATAAGAAGATATTATATGCAGAAGATAATAAAGTAAAAATGTTACCTGAAATGAAGATTAATCATGCTGATGTATCATCATTTGATTCAGTATTTACTGGTGCATTTGCTTTTGCAATGATGCATGATATATCATTAGATGATTCTATTAAATTTGCTAATACAGCAGCAGCTATATCAATTTCCAAAATAGGGGAAGAACCTGCTATACCAACTTTAGAAGAAGTTATTACTAATTCAGGATTAAAAGACAAGTTTAAATCTTATCAACCTGAACAAAAAGTAGAGGTACCTCAACAACAAGTAGTAGAGCAAGCTCCTGTTCAACAAGGAGAACAACCATTAGCTGCATTTGACCAAAAACCAATTGGTGATGAAACTGTACAAGCTCCTCCAGTTGCTGAACAACCAGCTCCTACTGCAGTAGAGGCTCCTGTTTCAGTTTCTCAAGAACCAGTTCAAGCACCACCAACTCATGAAGATACTAATATATTTGGATAATGCACGATCCTTTTATTAATATATTGCCACAGTTAGATGTCCATGGTTATACCGAGGATACCGTCATGACTGTGGTTAATGATTTTATAAATGATAATTATAAATTAAGAAAAGATAAAATAGTCGTTATTCATGGGAATGGTCAACATATATTAAAAAATAAAATACATAAAGAGTTAAGACACAATAAAAAGGTTAAGAAATATTACTTGCATGTTTTCAATGTAGGTTGTACAATAATTGAATTGAATTAAAGGAGGTGAACTCAGATGTTTGTAGATGAAGTAACTATCAAAATTGAAGCTGGAGATGGTGGAGATGGTTGTACATCATTTAGAAGAGAAAAATATGTACCTATGGGTGGACCTAATGGAGGTAACGGAGGACATGGAGCTAATGTTATCTTTAAAACAGATGAAGGTCTTAAAACTTTAATAGATTTAAAGATGATGAAACATATTAAAGGTGATAAAGGTGCAAATGGTAAAGGTTCTGATAGACATGGTGCTGATGCTAAAGATGTAGTAATTAAGATACCATGTGGGACAACTATTACTGATGTTGAAACTGGTGATGTATTAGCTGACTTAGTTCACAAAGATGAAGAATTTATTGTTGCTCACGGTGGACGTGGTGGAATGGGTAATCATGCATTTGCTACTCATGAAAATACTGCACCTGAGTTTTCTGAATTAGGTGAACCTGGTGAAAAACTTGTTGTTAAATGTGAATTAAAAGTATTAGCTGATGTAGGCTTAGTTGGTATGCCATCTGTTGGTAAATCAACATTAATTAATTCTATATCTAATGCTAATGCTAAAGTAGGAGCATATCATTTTACTACATTAAATCCAAACTTAGGATTTGTTAAATTAAAAGATGGTAGATCATTTATCATGGCTGATTTACCTGGTTTAATTGAAGGTGCTTCTCAAGGTATTGGTTTAGGAGATAAATTCTTAAAGCATGCTTTAAGAACTAAAGTAATAGCACATGTTATTGATATGGGTGCTGAAGAAGGAAGAAATCCTATTGAAGATTATCAAAAGATGTTGAATGAATTATCTTTATATGATGAAAAACTAATTAAGAAACCACATATAGTAATAGCTACTAAGATGGATTTAGATGCTGCAGAAGATAATTTAAAAGCATTTAAGAAGGAATTTCCTAATGAAGAAGTATATCCTGTAATTGCTCCTTTAGATGAAGGATTAGATAATTTAATAATTAGATTACAAGATATGGTTGATTCCTTAGAGGAAGTTAAATTATATACTGATGATGATATAAAAGAATCACATGTTTTATATAAGTATAAAAAAGAAGAACCATTTACTATTGAAAATGAAAATGGTATATGGGTAATACATGGTAAAGAAGTTGAAAGACTATTCCATATGACTAGATTCTCTGAACCTGAAGGTGTTGAAAGATTTGCTAGAAAACTTAGAGGTATGGGAATTGAAAAAGCCTTAGAAGAAGCAGGAGCTTCTCGTGGTGATGACGTAAGAATAGAAGACTATGTATTTGAATTTAAGAACTAGTATAAGGTAAAAGAGATGTACATATATCTCTTTTTTGCTGTCTAAAAACTAATAAATAAGATATAATTTATATGTTTAGGAGTGTTACTTATGGAACTTACAAAAGAAGACTTAAAACAAGAACAACAAAAACTTAAAGAAACTATTAAAGAGATAGATTACCAAATTGAACATGCTGGTGCAGATATTTTTAAAGATCAAGATAACTTAAAAGATTTCCAAGAATATATTTGGGGAAATAAAACAGATTTTGATGAAGAAGAATTAAATCAATTATTATATGACAATGATCTTAAAGTACAATTAATAGATAATAAAACAGCTAAGTTTAGAAAGTTAAAGAAAGTAAGAAATTCTCCTTACTTTGGTTCTTTCACTTTTAATGATGAAAAGATATATGTAGGTATTACATCAGTTAAGCATGATTTAGATTATCTAGTATGTGACTGGAGAGCACCTATTTCATCTATGTTCTATGACTTTGGCGTTGGTAAAGCATTTTATAAAACACCAGATGGAGAAGAAAAAGGTGAAATAACTCAAAAAAGACAATATACAATTGAAGATGCTAAACTTAAACATGTATTTGATACAAACTTAAATATTGATGATGATATGTTACAAGATGTATTAGCAACTAATTCATCAGATAAGATGAAGAATATAGTTAATACTATTCAACAAGAACAAAACCAAGTTATTAGAAATAATACTAATACTAATGTTATAGTTCAAGGTATTGCAGGATCAGGTAAAACATCTGTAGCCTTACATAGAATAGCCTTCTTGCTTTATAAATTAGAATACTTATCATCAGGTAATGTTCTTATATTCTCACCAAATAATGTATTTACTGAATATATTTCTAATGTATTACCTGATTTAGGTGAAGATAATACCATGCAAACAACATTCCATGCATTTGCTAGAACTTTTATACCTGAATATGAAGGAGTAGAACCATATTCTACATTTGTTGAAAGATATTATAAAGGATTCAAACAAGATAATGATTTAATTAAGTTTAAATTATCTGATAAGATGAAAAAATTAATTGAAGACTTTGTTAAGGTATTTTCTAAGGCATGTGAATTTAATGAAGACTTTGATTATAAAAATAAATTTATATTAAAGAGTGAATTAAATAAACTATTACATGAAAGATATGAAGATAGACCTTTATTTGATAGATTTGATTTAATAGCTGAAAAAATAAATAATACATATTTCCAAGGTAAAGATAAAGACTTCAATGGAATAAGAAGTAGATTATTTAAGATGACTAATATAAAAAGAGATTATAAAGCATGTTATAAAGCTTTATTTAAATCTGTATTATTCCAAAGAACATATGGTAAAGCTTTTGATTTAAAAGAAGTATTAAATAATTTATCTAAAGATACAATGCCTTATGAAGATTCAACACCATTCATATATATGAAGTGTTTACTTGAAGGATATCCTTATCAAGTTGCTATGAGACAAGTAGTAATAGATGAAGCTCAAGATTATACTTACTTACAATATTTCATTATTAATAAGATATTTAAGAATGCTAATTTTACTATATTAGGTGATGTTAATCAAACAGTTAATCCATTCTATAAATATGATAATTTAAATATCTTAACTAATATATTTAAGAATGCAGAATATGTTGAATTAAAGAAGACTTACAGATCATCTCCTGAAATAATAGAATATGCTAATTCTATATTAGGATTAGATCATGTATCTGCTATTAGAAGAACTATGCATTTACCAGTCTTAAAACATGATATAAAAGACTTACAACATATAGGTAAAGATATTAAATATCTTAAAGATAAATATAGATCTGTTGCTATTATTACAAAGTCTATAGATGAAGCTAATTTAATATATAAATCATTTAAAGATAAATATAAAAAGATATCTGTAATAGATGCAAATACAAAGAAATATTATACTGAATTAGTTGTTACACCAGCTTATTCAGCTAAAGGATTAGAATTTGATGCATGTATTATAGTTAATAATTTTGATAAAGATAAATATCTATATTATGTAGCTGTTACTAGAGCTCAACATGAACTTATAATATATGAATAATATTGTATTAAGTACTAATATTTAGTATAATTTATATGCAAGGAGTGATATTATGTTACATGATATATTATTAATCGTAATAGGATTAATAGTTGGAGTTATTATAGGTTTCTTTGGTGCTAGATTATTCATCAAGAAATATATGCAAAAGAATCCACCTATTAATGAACAAATGATAACTGCTTTAATGACTTCTATGGGAAGAAAACCAAATAGTAAGCAAGTTAAACAAGTTATGCAACAAATGAATAGATATAATAAGTAATATGAAAATAGATTTATTTAAGTTAAACAATTTAGGTTCTGCACCTGTTAAAGGTGAAGTAATAGTACCACAAGAAATGATTGGTACTATGGATATAATTGAATTAAAAGATGTATATGTAGATGGTGAGATATCTATAGACTATGAAGATGATGTATTTTTAGAAGCAATTCTTGATGGAATTATGATATTACCTGATGCTTATACACTAGAACCAATAGAATATCCATTTTCCATAAATATAGATGAAAATATTGGTAAATATGAAGATTTTTATAGTAAAAATAAAAATACACTTGATATTTTACCATTTTTATGGGAAAATATTGTCTCGGAAGTACCAATTAGGTGTACTAAGAGTGAAAAGATGCCAGATCTAAAAGGGGATGGCTGGAGTCTAGAGTAGACTAGAAGAAAGGAGTATTTATATGGGAGCACTACCATTCAGAAGAATTTCTAAAACTAGAAAAAGATTAAGAAGAACTCACATGAAGTTAGATATGCCAGGAACAACTACTTGTCCTAAGTGCGGAGCTGCAATTAAGTCTCACAGAGCATGTCCTGAATGTGGAAATTATAAAGGTAAAGAAGTTATTAAAACTACAAAAACTGAAGAATAATTAAATATACATTTGATTAATGTATATTTTTTTTGTATAATATGCGCTAACAAAGGGGTTTTATTATGAATAAAATTGATAGAGATAAAGTAATGAATGAATCAACATTATTTCTTATAACTGATTATTATTGGTATTTATACAATGCAATAATGCAAGATAGAGAAATATATTCAGCAGATTCATTAATAAAGAATAAAAGTTTTTTAACTGCATTAAAGGAATTTGGTAAAAGTAATAATCCTAAAAGTGCTATTAAATTATTCTTTGATTATGGATTAGATCTAAGAGATGTTAATATAGTTAAATCAGATATGTTAAGTGATTCTTTTAGTAGCTATGATGATGTTGTTAAGAATCATCCTTCAAGAATAATTCTTGCTACACATAATGATGATTTAAAGGTAAATGGTAGACCAGTTATTACATCTACTTTAGAATCAGTTGATTATAAAGATGCTAAAACAGGTGAAATAGGAACTGCATATACATTAATTAATGTAGATAGTAGAAATAAAGAATTAGCTGAAGCACAATATAATTATCAAATAACTCATACACAAGTTGATGAAAAAGGTGTTGTAAGTGATCCATTAAATAAAGATATATTACCTATGTTCTTTGCATTATTAACTGCTAATGGTAGAGGTAGAGAATCATATCGTTTAGTAAGAAATCATATGCTTAATGAATTAGGTGAACGTTTAATGAGTATTAATCTATACTATAGACCAGTTAAAGATGGACATAAGACTAATTTAGATTCTACTAAAGTAGATAAATTATTAGATGATTATCAATATGTTACATCTATATTACAAGCATTTAATTTATTAGATACATTTACTAAAGCTGCTGAAATAGATAAAGATGAAATGTTACAATATATTCAAGCAATATTCTCTTATGAATTAACACTTGAATCGATGCTAAATGCATATAATATTAATTTAGATAATTCTAAAAAAGACTTAAAGACTTTAAAGCATATTTAAAGTCTTTATTTTATTGTCTAAAAATAGTATAATTTTGATATGGAAGGTAAGATAATCATGAATAAGAATAAAGCAATATTAAAGCATTGTCCAAATTTCTATAAGATTATTAATTTTGAATATTTAGAAGATGATGAATTATCTGAAAGGTTAATTAGAGTTTATCATGATTATGTTTTTAAGGTTGATATAAATAATAGAGTTCAAGTAAATAAATTGGAGGAATTAGATCTAGTATTAAATAAATATATAGATGACTATTTCTTCAGAAAAGAACTTAGAAGTGAAATGAAACAAATAAGAATAAGAAAGGATGAAGATAAATTAACTGCTATAGTTAATTGGATAATTAAAGTATTTGATAATTATGAGGTTGGCTATACAAGGAATATTTATTTTTCTAGGTGGATATAGATGGAAGACGAAATAATATATGAAGAAAGTAAACTTCCAACAAAAGTTAAAGCAGTATTATTTGTAGTAATATTTGCAGTAATAATAGGTGGTATTATTATATTATTTAAAAGTATAAACTTTGGTGTTAAAAAGACTATAGTATATGAAGTAGGAGATACAATATCTACTGATGTATTAGATTATTTAACTAATAAACCTTTAAATCCGAAAGATTATAAATTAAATTTGGATTCAGTAAGTTTTACTAATGATAAAGTATTGAATGTAGTTGGTGAATATACTTATAGAGTAGTATTAAATGATATCATTAAAGAAGGTAAGGTAGTAGTTAAAGATACTACTGCACCTACAGTATCAACTAATGAATTAACTGTTGGATTAAATGAAGAAATAAAACCAGATGATTTCATAGCTAAGTGTGAAGATTATTCTTATCCTTGTACATATGAATTTGATGGTAGTGTAGATACATCAAAAGAAGGAACATATACAGTTAATATTAAAGCTAAAGATACAAGTAATAATATAGCTAAAACAACTGCTAAGTTAATTGTTAAGGAAGGTGCTTCTTTAGTACAAACTAAAACTAAAGATATGGAACCAAGTTATACTGAGCCAGACTATGGTGATTGGAACAAAAAATATGTAATAACTTTCTCAGGTGCATTTAACCCTGATGATGAAGAAAACTATAGATGGCAATATTACTATGATTTTATGAATAGTAATTACAATGATTATTTAGATGATAAAGATATAGGTAAAACTGTTACATCAGCTGAAATAATAGCTGTATATAATAAATACCATTATGTAATTGGATTTGCTGCACGTGCTATCTTAAATGATGGTACTATTACATATTTAACTAATAAAGAGTAGAAATACTCTTTTTACTTATGGAGGATACTATGAAATTAATTAATATTTTAGAAAGTATATTATTATCTATTTGTATAATCATGGTAGTATTAAGTTTTACTTTATTTAATACTAGATTTATTATTCATGAATTTACTAAACATGATTATTATCAAATGATTAAAGCTAATATAAATAAAGAGGTAGATGTAAAATATACAATAGATGATTCTTTGTTAAAGAATGATGTTAATAGTTATATTAATGGTTATTTTAATGATAGATCTTTTACAAATAAAATAATAATTAATGAAGATGTAATACCTTCTAAATATGATGAGATATATAATAGAAATATTAAAGTAATAGGTCCTTATAAAAATGTGAGAATGATAAAAGATATATTTGATGTAGCAACTATTGTTATGTTAATTATAACAGGTACTATATTAAATAAAACTAAGAAGAAACATAACATTAAAACTATTGGATTGATTACATCTATAATAGGTATAATAATATCATTTATTATTCTATATACTATGAATTATGGAACAATAATAAATGGTATGGTTAAAGACATATATTATGTATATTTAGGTTTTAATATATTATTATTAATTACACCCATATACTTAAGTGTATATAATAAAATTGTAAAGAAAAAATAATTACATAGATATATACTTTAATTATGTTATAATATAAGTGAATTAGGTGATTTTAATGAAAAATTATAAAGTATATTTATATATAGTATTATTCGGTATTGTATTAATTCCTTCTACAGTATTAGCGACAACTAGTTCTTGTCCATTAGGAGTTAATGTTACTAAAGACTTAGCAGGTATTTTAAGAATAATTAAAATAGTTGCTCCTATTCTAGTAATTGGTTATACAATATATGAAGGTATTGTTGCTTTAACTAAAGGTGGAGTAGAAGCTGAAGGTAAAAAGTTCTTTAATAAGTTTGTAAGAAGAGTTGGTGCTGCTGTAGTATTATTTGCTGTTCCAGTTATAGTAGATCAAATGATGCAAATAATGAATGTATGGGATGAATCTGGTCATTGTGAATTAGAAGCACATGAAATAGATGCTTCAGCACCAGATACTGATGATTCTAAGAGTGTTGATTATAATCAATTAGATAATGAAAAAATAGTTGGTATAACATCAATAACTACTACTATAGATGTTGGTACAAATCCAACAAATCACACTAGATCAGTTAGTGCAGATGAACTTGATAAAGAAAACAAAGTAAATGTTAATGAACGAAACAATAAAAACAATGTTAATGTTAGTAATAATAACAATGGTAATACAGTAAGTGTTACAGATACAACAAGTGCTATAAAGATTAAGGTTAATTAGTTCTTTATAGAACTTTTTTTTTATTGTATAATAACTTTGGTGGTAAATATGTTTGAAAAATTTATACCTGATAAATATTATAAGAGTATATATGACATAGATTATAAAGCTTTAAAAAAGACTGGTATTAAGTGTGTTATATTTGGTTTAAGTAATACTTTAGTACCTGAAGGTGTTAATATGCCTGATAAAAAACTTAAAGATTTAATGGAATATATTAAAGATTTAGATTTAGAAATAATAATCATGTCTAATAGTTCTAAAAAGGTAGTTACTCCTTTTAAAGAAGGACTATGTGTAGATTCATCATATTTATCTTTCAAACCATTAAAATATAAATATAAAAAGATAGCTAAGATATTTAATTATAAATACTATGAAGTAGCTTGTATTGGTTCTAATTTCTTATTTGATATATTAGGAGCTAATAGAATGAATTATACTTCTATATTAGTTAATCCTGTATCTATTGATGAATATGCAGTTACAAAGTTAAATAGAAAGCTTGAAAATATAGTAGTTAATAATTTAACTGAAAAGAACTTATTTAAAAGAGGTAGATACTATGACTAAGATTTGTTTTGGATGTGGAGCTCAATTACAATCAGATGATCAAAATGCTAAAGGATATATTCCTAAGAATAAAATAGATGATGCATCTTATTGTATGCGTTGCTTTAGAATGATGCATTATGGAGAACAAAAAGTCATGGATACTCCTAAAGATGCTAAAGAAATAATTAGAAAAGTAAATAAAGATAATAAGTTTGTTATCTTCTTATGTGATTATTTGAATATTAATACTTATGTAATGGATTTATTTAAATCTATTAAGAATAATAAAGTATTAGTAATTAATAAGGGTGAATTATTACCTGATAATATTACATATAATATGGTAAGAAACTTTGTACAAGATAAATACAGTATTTACTCTGATATTAAAGTAAAAGGTGGAACAGCTAATCATGGTGTTAAATCTATCTATAAATATTTGATGGATAATAATATACATGAAGCCTATCTACTAGGCATATCTAATTCTGGTAAATCAACATTCATTAATGATATGGCAACTATCTTAGGAAGTAAGATTAATAAGATTAATGTTAATTCTCATGCTAATACAACATTAGATTTTATGAGAGTTAAATTAAATAATCAATTAACATTAATAGATAGTCCAGGGTTTATTATTCCTAATAGCTTAAATAATGATGTAACTAATAAAGATATAAAAATGTTATCTTATAACTTAAAAGATAATGAAGTTATTCAATTATTAAATAATAAATATCATATTAAGATTGAAAATGGTACACCTATAACATTTTATACTAGTTTAAATGATAATAATTTAATTAAGAAGTATTATAAAGAAATCAAATTATCTAATGAATTAAATATAGATGATAATCAAGATTTAATAATCTTAGGTATAGGTATTATTAGATTTAAGAATAAAACTAAAATAACTACTAATATACCAACTGAATCAATAGAAATAAGAGATTCTATATTTGGAGGATATTATGAGTAAAATACATATAATGTCTGATATACTAGCTAATAAAATAGCAGCTGGTGAAGTAGTTGAAAGAATTGCATCTGTAGTAAAAGAATTAGTAGAAAATTCTATAGATGCAGGATCAAAAAATATAATTGTTAATTTAATAGATTCAGGAACTAAATCTATTAAAGTTATAGATGATGGAGCAGGTATGGATAAAGAGGATGCTCTTTTATCTTTCCAAAGACATGCAACATCTAAGATAAAAAAAGAAGATGACTTATTCTTTATAAACACATTAGGGTTCCGTGGTGAAGCTTTAGCATCAATTGCTTCTGTATCTAAAGTTGATATGAAGACATCTCAAGGTAGTGTAGGAACACATATTTATATTGAAGGTGGAAGAGTATTAACCAATGAAGAAAGTGATGCAAGAAAAGGTACTACTATAGAAGTAAGTGATTTATTCTATAATACTCCTGCAAGATTAAAATACTTAAAGAGTTTACAAACAGAATTAGCTAATGTAACTGCTTTTATAGAGAAGTTATCTTTATCTCATGAAGATATATCATTTACTTTAACTAATAATGATAACAAGATAGTATATACATCAGGTTCAGGTGATTTACTTAAAGTAATACATGAAATATATGGTTATTCAGTTTCATCTAATATGATAAGAGTAGATGCATCTAACGATGACTATGATGTATCAGGTTATATTTGTAAGCCTACTATATTGAAATCTACTAAATCACATATGAATGTTATAGTAAATGGAAGAGTAGTATCTAATAATCAAGTTAATAAAGCTATAAATGAAGGATATTTTAAGTTTAAACCTGATATAAAATATCCTGTAGTAGTATTAAAGATAGATACAGATCCTACTTTAATAGATGTTAATATACATCCTTCTAAAAATGATATTAAATTCTCTAAAATAGATTATTTAGCTGAATTAATAACTAAAACTATAAATGATGCTTTAACTAATACTTTACTAGTTAAAGAAGTAGAAGAAAGAATACCTACTATAGTTAATAGAATTGAATTAAAAGAACAAGAGAAACAAGAAGAATTAAAAGATAATTCTACTCAATTATCTTTAATAGAAGAAGTAGTAGATAAAAAAGATTATAAAGAAGTAGAAGTGAAAGTTAATACTTCATCAGAAAAGAAAGAAACTAAGAATGAAGAAATAAGAAGTCTTGTTTTAAGACCTCTTACAATAATTCATAAAACATATATAATAGCTGAAAGTGATGATGGTTATTATATAATAGACCAACATGCAGCACATGAAAGAATAAACTATGAAAGAGTAAAGAAAGAGTTTGAAGAAAGAAAGATTAATAGAACATCTATGTTAATTCCTTTAACTCTAGAACTATCTTCATCTGATTTTATTAAAATAAAAGAAAGATTAGATGTCTTTGATAAGTTTGGTTTTACTATTGAAGAGTTCGGTTTAAATACAATTGTTGTAAAAGAACATCCAACATGGTTAAGAGCTGGATATGAAGATGAAACTATTAATAAGATAATAGAATTAATCATAAACGAAAAAGATTTTGATGATATTAAGTTTAATGATAGATTAATATCTACAATAGCTTGTAAATCATCAGTTAGAGCTAATGAAGAAATATCTTTAGAACAAGCTGATCAAATATTAAAAGACTTAGTTTTATGTGATAATCCATATAACTGTGCGCATGGTAGACCAACAATTATTCATTATTCAAATTATGAATTAGAACGTATGTTTAAAAGGGTTATGAACTAACCCTTTTTTTAATTTGACAAATTAAAATATTTATATATAATAAGCATCAGTCGGAGGGAAAATTATGAAATATTTAGAAGGTTTAGTTGAATTCAACGATCTTAATACAGCATTTAGTTTAATTAACAGTTTACAAGTAGGCGATAGCGATAAGAATCATTACTTATTCGTATTATCTCATAGAGATTTCAGATTACCCACAGGAAATAAAGGATCATTATTAATGTTAGCTATCTTATGGCAAAAGTTTGTTGCAGCAGAATGGTTAATAAATAATATGAGTATTATTGATGAATTTGATGATATTGCAATAGCAATAAATATTGCAAGTGAAAGCACTGACTATGAAAGAAAGATTGAAAAGTTAAGTGAAGAAGCTGCATCTAATGATACTTATCAAAAAATATTAGAAGAATTAGAGAATAATCAAAGAGCTCTAAATAGATTAAAAGAAAGATATTTAGGAAAACAAAAGACTAATAAATAGTCTTTTTTATTTTGCTTTACATTTTTGTATACAAATTACTTACATTCTATTGATATAAGTGGGAGATAGGTGTATATTATAATTACACAGTGGTAAAAAGTGGAAGAAAGTGGGGAATTCCAAATGCTGATGGGTGAATATCGTCATAATATAGATGACAAGAAAAGATTGGTTATACCAAGTAAATTCCGTTCTGAACTTGGTGATGAAGTTGTTTTAACACGAGGCTTAGATAAATGTTTATTTATATATTCTAAAGCTGAGTGGAATAAAATTGTCGATAAACTTAAAAACCTTCCTTTCACTCGTAAGGATGCAAGGAACTTCACTAGATTTTTCCTTTCTGGTGCTACTGTCTGCGAATTTGACCAAAGTGGTCGAATTTCAATTACCTCCCCATTGATCGAATACGCCGATGTTACAAAAGAGTGTGTAATAATCGGCGCAAACGATCGACTAGAGATTTGGTCTAAAGAATCATGGGATTCATTTATGGATGACAACATTGATAATTTCAGTGATATTGCCGAGAATTTATTTACTGAAGGTGATTACAATGCATTATAGTGTTCTTTTAAATGAATCAATTGAAGGCTTAAATATTAAACCAGATGGCATATATGTAGACGCGACTCTAGGTTATGCAGGTCATTCAAGTAAGATATTAGAGAAGTTAACTACTGGACATTTATACGCTTTTGATCAAGATGAGAAAGCAGTTAAGTATTCGTTTGATAAATTAGAGAAGATTAACCCCCACAATTTTACAATAATCAAATCTAATTTCTTATCATTAAAAGAAAGACTTAACGAATTAGGTGTTACTAAAGTAGATGGAATATTATTTGACTTAGGATTTTCTTCCCCACAAATAGATGATGCTAGTCGAGGATTTTCATTTATGAAAGATGCGCCATTAGATATGCGTATGAATCAAGATGATAAATTTTCTGCTTATGATGTAGTTAACAAGTATAAAATAGAAGAGTTATCAAATATCTTTTATAAATATGCTGAAGAAAAGTTTTCTAAAAGCATAGCTAAAGGTATTGTTGATAACCGTCCAATTAATACTACATTGGAATTAGTAAATGTTATTAAGAGATCAGTACCAATGAAGTATTACTTAACAAATCATCCTGAAAGAGAAATATTTCAAGCAATAAGAATTGAAGTTAATAGTGAGTTAGATGTACTTCAGGGTGTTCTACCAGATGCAATTAATATGTTAAATCCTGGTGGAAGAATATGTGTTATAACATTCCATTCCCTAGAGGATAGAATAGTTAAACAAGAGTTTAAAAAGAATAGTGAGGTTAATTCGCTTGTAAGAGGTTTGAAGGAGGATGAAATACCCGATGAGTTCAAACCTAAACTTAAACTTATTAATAAGAAGCCAATTGTGGCAAGTGAAAAAGAATTAGAAGAAAATAGTAGATCAAAAAGTGCAAAATTAAGAATAGTTGAAAGGGTTTGATTAACATGAGAAAGAATACTAAGTTAGGTGTTAAATTTCATAATATAGAAAAAGTAATGATAGCTATAATAGGCGTTTTTATGGTAGCAGCATTAATTACTGTTGTATATACAAGATCATTATTATCTACATCTAATATTGAAGTAGAAAGAATGAAAGAAGAAATTTCTCAACAAGAAAATGTTAATTCAGCTTTATCTATGCAAGTAGATGAATTAGCAAGTTTATCTACTATTCAAAATGTTGCAAAGACTTATGGATTAAGTTATAATAATGATAATATAATCGTTATAAAATAAAGAAGTGATATAAAATGAAAATAAAGGGCAATACTATAAGAATAAATGTTTTATTTATTATAGCTATTGTTCTTTTATTTTGCGTTATTATATGGAAAATAACTTATGTAGCAACTAATAATGTAGTAGAAGGAGTAAATATAAGAGAATTAGCTGATTCAAGAATAATTACTACTAAAACAATATATTCTACAAGAGGAACTATATATGATAATCAAGGAGAAGCTGTAGCAGAGAATGTTAACTCATATACTTTAATAGCTATATTATCTTCTCAAAGAACAACTAATCCAGATAATCCTAAGCATGTAGTAGATTATATGAAGACAGCAGAAGCTTTATCTAAGGTATTTTTAGATGCTGATCCTAATTCACCAATGACTTATGATTATATATTAAAAAGATTAAATTCTAAAGGTGCATACCAAGTAGAATTTGGTGCTGGTGGTAAAAATATATCAGAAACTATGAAGAATAAGATAGAAAAACTAGATCTTCCTGGTATAGAATTTACTAAGACTTTTAAAAGATATTATCAAAATGGTGATTTTGCATCTTATTTAATAGGTTATGCTGTTAAAAAAACTGATGAAGAAGGTAATGAATACCTAGTAGGTGAATTAGGTATAGAAGGTTACTGTGATCGTTATTTAAAGGGTAAAGATGGTTATTTAACATATGAGAAAGATGCACAAGGATATCAATTAGCTGATAGACCATCTTATGGTGTAGATGCAGAAGATGGATATGATATTTATTTAACTTTAGATAAACAAGTTCAAATGTTTGTAGATAATGCAGTTGATGAATTTACCAACTATGAACCTGAATGGACAAGTATAACAATTGCTAATGCTAATACAGGTGCTATTATTGCATCAAGTACTTATCCATCATTTGATCCTAATAAACTTGATATAGAAAATTATTTAAATCCGATGACTTCATATACATATGAACCTGGTTCAACTATGAAGATATTCTCATTTATGTCTGCTATGGAAGAAGATAAATACAAAGGTGATGATCTTTATCAAACTGGTAGTGTACAAGTTGATGAATATAAGATAAGCGATTGGAATAAACATGGTTGGGGTAAAATCACATATGATGTAGGTTTTACTTATTCATCAAATGTTGCAGCTGTTAACCTAGCTCAAAAGTTAGGTAGAAATACTTTAAAAGATTATTATAAAAAGCTTGGATTTGGTACTCAAACAGGAATAGAACTAGCTAACGAATCTTCAGGTACTATAGACTTCCAATATGAATCAGAATTAGCATCTGCTTCATATGGTCAAGGTATGACAGTTACACCAATTCAAATGATTCAAGCATTAACATCAATTACAAATGATGGTGTTGTATTAAAACCATATATAATTGATAAAATAGTTAATCCTAATACTGGTGAAGTAGAATATCAAAGTAAACGTACAGAAGTTAAAAAGGTGTTCTCATCTAAGACAACAACTAAGATAGTTGAATTAATGGATGCAACAGTTAACTCTGATGATCCTGTTGCAACAGGTAAAAGATATGCTTCATCTAATGTTAGATTAATAGGTAAAACTGGTACTGCTAACTATACGGATCCTAAAACAGGAGAGTATGTTAAAGGTGATAGATATGTTGTAAGAAGTTTCGCAGGTATATTCCCTAAAGATAATCCTGAATACATTATTTATGTAGCAACTAAAGACTTTAATGGTGGCGCTAAAGAAATGGGTGGAATAATTAAAAAACTTGTAGAATCAGTAGCTAAATATAAGAACTTAGAAGAAAGAGTATCTGATAAGGATTCTACAAAGATAGTAACTATTAAAAACTTCCAAAGTAAACCTATTCTTACTACAGTAGCTGATTTAAATAAAATAGGTATTAATCCAGTAGTATTAGGTAATGGTTCTAATGTCATTAAACAATATCCTAGTAAGAATACTACTACATCATTAAATTCTAAAGTATTCTTACTTACTAATGGTGATACATTTACTTTCCCTGAAGTAAAAGGTTATTCTTCAAAAGATATTATTCAACTATGTAATTTATTAGGTTTAAAATATACATTAAATGGATATGGATATGTTGAGTCAACATCTATACCTACTGGTACTCAAGTAACTAAAGGTGATACTATATCTATTAATTTGAAGAATATTAATCCTGAAAGTTTAGCTGATGTGGAGGTAAAACAAGATGACAAAAAAGAAAACTAATAATAAGAGTAAAATTGATATCATAAATAGTCCTAGAGTACTTATTATTACTTTAATAGTAATATTAGTACTTCTTACTTTTATGTTATTTAGAGTAAGTAATAAATATAAATTTTATTCTGGGGAATTATCTACTAAAGAAATAGCAGTAGATGAAATACATTATTACAGTAGTCCTGTAGCAACTTATTTCTTTGCAAATCAAGCTGCATATTTAGGAGAAGCTAAAAAGGTAACAAAACTTAATATTGGTTATTATGTTAAATCTAATAATAACTTATTATTAATTGAAGATATAACTAAAGAATTTGAAGAACCAGCTGACCTAGGTGAAGTTATAACTTTATATTCTAAGTTTAAAGTAGCAGGATTAACTAATGGAAAAGGTACTTACTTATCTAAAGATATTCAAAGAAATATGAAGAACCTTTATTTAATCATTAATGCCCAAACTAAAGGTGCTAGTGAGTATGATATTCATATAGAAGAACCAATCCAATTATTTAAGGTAAATGAATAGATAATTATTAATATTATCTATTTTTTGTTGTATAATGAAGTTAGGTGATTATATGAAAAAGTCAATTATGCTTTTAGTAATTATTCTGTTTATTTTTATAAATGGTTTTTGTATTTTTTATGTAACTAAACAAACTAATAAAGTAAAAGTATCTTTAAGAGGTAATGATTATGTTAAGATTGGATTTGGATCTGAATATAATGATGAAGGTGTTTTTATAAAACGTGGAGATAAAGAATTAAGTCTTGATGATATGGATTCATATGATGTTATATCTAATGTGGATTTATCTAATGTAGGTATTTATGAAATTAAGTATAATTTTAAGTATGAAGGAGTAGATTATAATCTTGTAAGAAAAGTAGAAGTAGTAGATTATACAGCTCCTCAAATTACAACTAATGTAAATGAAGTAACAATTGGTTATTGTGATTCTAAAGCTGTAGATAATTTAGATTATAAAGCTGTAGATGACTATGATGGAGATATTACTACTAAAGTAGTAAAAGAAGAAAAAGATGATAAATTCATATTATCTGTAACTGATTCAAATGGTAATACTACAACAAAAGAGTTAAGAAAAATTCAAAGTGAAAAACCTGCTGATAAAATCACTTTAAATGGTAAAAGTTATATGAATGTAGTGGTAAATACTACATATGAAGAACCAGGTGCTTATATAAGTGATGGATGTGGTAATAAACTTGAAGGTGAAGTAGAAATTAAAGGATCAGTTGATACTACTAAAGTAGGAAAATATGATATTACATATACTGCTAAAGATAATAAAGAATTAAAGGCAGTAAGAACTGTTAATGTATATGAAAAGAAAGCAACTGATGGAGTAATATATTTAACATTTGATGATGGTCCAGGTGGATATACTTCACAAATATTAGATGTATTAAAGAAGTACAATATTAAAGCTACATTCTTTGTTACTCTAGGTGGTAGTGATGCCATTATTAAAAGAGAATTTGATGAAGGACATACAGTAGCTCTTCATACAGCAACACATAACTACAAAGTTATGTACGCTTCCCTAGATGCTTATTTAAATGATTTACAACAAGTATCTGATAGAGTAAAAAGAATAACAGGAACTGAATCAAAATATGTTAGATTCCCAGGTGGAACATCTAATAGAGTATCTAAAGTAGCTATGTCTGAAGTAGCAGCAGCTGTTACTAGTCGTGGATATGAATATTTCGATTGGAATGTATGTGTTGAAGATGCTGGTAGCTGTGTAAGTGCAAGTGATAAGAGAGCATGTGTTGTAAGTAAATTTAAATCAGGCATTAGTTCAAAAAGAAGTAATATAGTATTATTACATGATATTAAATCTTATACTGCAGCTGGATTAGAAGAAATGATTAAATATGCTTTAAATAATGGATATACTTTTAGAGCAATTGATGCTAATACATCTCCAGTACATTTTAAAGCTTATAGATAATATTTACAGTTATATATTTACTTGTCATATATAAAGTGCAAATTAATTGTTAATTAACAGTAAATAACTTATAATATAGTTATAAGGTAGGTGTTTAATATGGCTGATAAAAGAAACATATTAGATAGAAAAACATTAGATAGATATAGAAAGCAAATAACTGATGACTTTGAAAACAATTATAAAGATCAATTAGTTAAAGAGTTCTCTAATAAAGTAACTGCTGAAGTTAGAACTAAGTTTAATAAAGAGTTTAAAGATCAAATAATAGATGAAGTAACTACTGATGTAAAAGAAGAAGTTAAAAATCAAATAGTTAAAGAAGAAAAGAAAATCAGTAGAGGTAAATCATTTAAGATATTTAGATTATCTGTATATATTATTGTATTATTATCAATCATTATATATGTAGCTTATAGATTATATAAGACTGATAATTTAGATATTATTAATTATACATATACTAAACCAGAAGAAACTAAAGAAGTAACTACAACTGCTCCTAAGAAGGAAGAAGAAAAAGTTGATTACTTAGCTTTATATGGTAATTTAGTTAATACATTTAAAGTATATGATTATAATTTATATAAGAATAATCCTAAAGTAGATGACTTAAGTATGATTACTAAATTACAAATGGCTTATTCTAAATTAAAAGAATCTGATATTGAAACAGATGGTTCTATATTAACTATTAAATCATCTACATTAAGAAGTGCTTATATTGAATTATTTGGTAAAGATGATTATGAACCAACTTCATTCAATATATATAATATTAATTTTATTTATTCACCAAATAAGAATGAATATATTGCTATCGTGTCTGTGCCTAATACAGAAGATGTAGCATATCATGCATTTGATGCAAGTGAAGATGATAATTATATTATAGTTAAAGCATATGTAGCAAAGATTGATAACAATAAAGTATTTAATATTATTAATAATAGACAAATAGGTGAATACAATAATGATATTGTTAAATATGCTAATAGATTAACTGTTGTAACATTTAGATTTACTAAAGATAAAAACTTCTATAGTATGACAGTTGAATAAAACTTTAGATAAAGAAGATAGAAATATAATTATTTTAATAATTATATTTTTATTAGTTTTAAGTATATATTTGATAGTTGTATTGCTTCATAATGAGGAAGAAGATAAGAAAGAAATAGAAGTTAAAGAACAGTATGAATTAATAGGTGATACAGATAGGTTTAAACTATATTCATTGAATGCTGATACACTTAATCATATAAATATAAACTTGAATGACAATCATATAAATTTTAATGATGAAACATTATATATAAACGATACATATATAATTGATCATGTATCAATTATATCTTACATAGCATTTTATAAAGATAATATGGTTTTATTTGCTAAGAGTAATATTCTAGGTACAGATAATATAATTGTATATAATACTACTAAAAATGAATTCGATATTATTAAAGAAGTAGATAATATGTTTATTATTGATATAGAATCAGTGGATGTAACAGATGCTGGAATTAATATTCATTTAACTAATGTAGTAAATGGTAAACTATATAAGGATAATAAAGTATATGATGTATGTGAATATAAAAATAATATTGATTCATATAAGAATATAATGTATTACTATGATTATGATTCTTCTAGTTTTTATTCAATAGAAGTGTTAGATTCAAATAAATTAGACTATTATAAAAAGGATATATGTTAAATATATCCTTTTATTTTATAAAAAAATAAAACTAGGATAAATCCTAGTTATTATCAAATGGTGACCCGTACGGGATTTGAACCCATGAATGTATGCGTGAAAGGCATATGTGTTAACCGCTTCACCAACGGGCCATAAATCAATGGTGGGCCTGGGGGGACTTGAACCTCCGACCTCACGCTTATCAGGCGTGCGCTCTAACCAGCTGAGCTACAAGCCCATTTAAATGGTGTCCCCTTAGGGATTCGAACCCTAGACCCACTGATTAAGAGTCAGTTGCTCTACCAGCTGAGCTAAGAAGACGTCTTTTCTTTGAGTACTAGTCCATTATATCATATTTATACGTTTAGTCAAGTAATATTTAAAAAAATAATTAAGTATTTTTTAGCCTTTAGGATTATTTACAATTACTATAATAAGTGATATTCTTATATAAGAATAAAGTAGGTGGTACAAGTGATATGTCCAAAGTGCAATCAGGAAAGCATTAATTTTGATATTTGTCCTTATTGTAACTATGATTTTAGTACTATTCCTACAGAACTTGAAAATAAAAAGAATATAGATATTATACAAAAAAGATTAAATATATTCTATATATGTGTAATTATTATAGGTATACCAATTATAGGACTGTTATTGTTTAATTTAATAAATAAATATAAGAAACCAGATCTTGTGGTTTATGAAAATGTAACAACTACTAAAGAGATAATAAATACTGATTATACTAAAACTAATCCTATCATGCCTACAGGATTAGGTAATCTTACTTTAGGATCTATTAAATATAATAATAACTATTATGATGCTTATGTAAAAGGTATTAGATTAATAGATAGTAATGAAGTCTCAACTTTATTATCAGAAAAAGGTATAGATTATCCATTAGATGCAGGATTTAGATATGAAGGAATAGAATATAGTGTATCTATTAAAGATAATATAAAAGTTAGCCCTGTATTAAATAGTGTATTTTATTATACTGATACTGGTAATGATTATATTAATATAGATGAAAATATCTTTAGAATTAATACTGTAGATATATATGATGGAGAAGATATATTACCTAATAGTGAAAAAAGGGTAATAGTATTATATGAAACAAATACAAATGACTATTCTATTTGTTTAGGATATAAGGGACATAATACTGCTTGTATTAATCCTACATATGGCACTTAATATTGCTTAATATTCATTTACAAAAAGGTCGATTTATGATAACTTATAGATAATAGGAGAGGATTTAGATGAAAAGAAATTCAAAAGGTTTTACTTTAACAGAATTGTTAGTTACTATTATCCTTTTAGGTATAGTAGCAACAATAATAATTATTAATATGACAAATATCTCTAAAAATTCTAAGGATAGAGAATATCAACAATTTAGAGAGAGTGTTTTGAGTGCAGCAAATGCTTATGCTTCTCAAAATAGTGATGTATTTTCAAACTTGTATGTTGATAAAGCATATATGTATATAACTACAGGTGATGTTATTGCTGGTGGTTATTTAGATGAAAAACTTACTAATCCATATACTGGAGAAATAATCAGTAAGACTGAATTAATTAAAGCAATACTAGATACATCATCAGGTGCTTTAAAATTTGAATATCCTGCTGAAAGCAGTGATAAAGAACAATACTTAGTAGCATTAGATGACTATGTAGTATTTGGTGAACCATATGACTGTATGAATGGTATTGGTACTTACAAGTTAAGTATAAGTGATGAAAATGGTAATATAGTTACAAATCGTGATGAATTAATAAATAAATATCATTTTACTTGTAAATATGCACCAGGTTGGAAAGAATGGAACGATGTTAATGATTGGTCTAAGAATCATGGTGGTTCTAATTTAATTAGAAATATTTCTTACATTGGTGAAGGTGGAACAACTACATCAAAAGGTAAAATGAAATATATGGATGAAGCAGGTACATATAGAATTACTTATTCATTTATATCTTCATCTGGTACTCCAAAAGAATTTACAAGAAATATAGTAGTATTAGATACATTTGCTCCTGATTTAGAGGTTAGAGAAGTAACTGTTGCTGCTAATCCATTAAATCAAGCAAGACCAGAAATTTCATCAACTGCATTTAATAATGGTAATAAATATACAAATACATATGGAACAGGTTCTATGGATACTCATACTACTATGTATCATCAATATGAACCAACTACATCAGATTGTACTAATTATAAAGTATTGGCATTTAGACCTACATTAGTTGGTGCAGATTCATCTAATTCAACTTATACTATAACAAGATCTAAATATGGATCAACTAATTATATAGCTAATAATCCTGTTACAGAGAATCTTGCTACTAATAGTAATGATTTCAGTAAGATTTATTACGTAAGAGATGGTAGCAACATGTATAACATTAAGATGACTGCTAGAGGACATTACATTACAAACTATCAATTAAATAGTGAAGCAAATGTATTAATTGCTCAAGACTTAGTAATACCTAATTGTAAAATAAGTGGTAGTTCTACTGGTGCAGGTGATATTGATTTAAAAAGAACAATAACTATTGGTGATACTTATTCGCCAATAGGTGTAGTTAGATATCAAACAAGTTATGATCAAGCTTCATATACTGATCTTCCTAGAAACCCATCTGGTGTAACAAGTAAAACATTTAGTGCAATAAGTGAAACTCCTGTTTCAAATTGTGCAAATGTAGCTAATGATAAGCAAACAGCATATATTAGACCTGTTAATGCAGAAGGTTTTGCAGGCCCTTGGGTAGCTGTTAACGTTAATATAACTAATAACTTATATTCAATAATTGGTACAAATGTAGGTACAGATTGTAATACAAGTTGTAAAGCTGGTGGAAATTCTAAAGCCCTAGGTTCAATGAATTGTTATTATTGTAATAAAGTAAAAACAGTAGCTTATAGAGATAAAACATTTACTGTATTAGGTAGAACAAGTGGTGCTACAGTATTAACTGATAAATCAAAATCATATAACTTATCTGGTACAGTTGTTACTAGAACAGGTTCTTGGGGAACTCAAACATGTGATGGATATTATTCTACAAGTTATACATATTCATCTACTGTATGGAATTCATTTAAGACTGGTATAGCTAATGTAGATTCTGATATAGATACATGTTCATCAGATAATATGTTTGGTAGAGCAACATTTGCTTCAGATAACCAAGGTAATTATACTGGATATTCAGCAATACCTACTGAAACAGATGCTAAGTTATTCTTAAATGCTTTAACTCCATCATATTGGATTTCTCAATCTGGATCTTCTGGATTTACTATTTCAGTTCATGGTCCTTCATGGTCAACTACTAGATACAACTATTACTATTATGTAGTTACTGGTTATGGTGCTAATGGAACAATAACTAAGAAAGCAATTTATACTGGTGCATCTTATCCTTTCAGAACTATGCATTTAATGAATAAGAATAGTGCTAGAGTATGTTCTGGTGATGGTAGTGATGCTAATCCATATAGAATTGCATCTAACTGTAATTAAGAGGTGACATGATGGCTAAGAATAAAAAGACAACAACAAAAGTTAATCCATATATTATAGCTATTGCTTTAATAGCAGTAGCTATAATAGTGGTTATAATATATTTTATATTTATAAATGATAAAACAAAGATCACTGCAAGTGAAAAGGTAGATCCTCAATTTGCTTGGGTATTAAAAGATGCTCCAAGCACAGTTGATAACTATGATATATATGAATCTCAAGATAAAGTATGGAATGAGTTATTAGCTAGATATAAAAAAGAAAAACCAAACTTAGATAAAGCTATATTGGTTAAAGACCCATATGGTATTAGTCCTCAAACAGCTATATTAATGTTTGGTACTAAAAATAATGAAAAAGTTACTTTAACTATTAAAGGTAAACATGATGATGATATAGTTAAAACTTTTGAATCATCAAAAGACCATTTTATTCCTATATGGGGATTATATGGTTTATATGAAAATAAAGTAGTTATTACTACTGAAAGTGGAGATTCTAAAACATTTACTATTAATGTAGACGAATATAATGTTGAAGGATTTGATCAAGAAGGTCATGTATATGATGTTGTTGAAACAAATGAAGAAAAAACTATAGATGGTCAATTCTATTTTGGTACATCATCACTTGGTGCTCCAACTATAGCATTTGATAACTATGGTGAAGTTAGATGGTATTTAAAAGATGTTGGATACTCTAAAGGTATGACAATGCTTGCTAATGGTAATATGTTATTATCATCATATTCTTTAGGACCTGATGTTACTTCTACTGGTGGTGTTGTAGAAATCGACATGTTTGGTAGAGTAGTACATGAATATAACATTGAAGGTGGATATCATCACGATGGTTATGAAATGCCTAATGGCAACTTAGTTATCTTAACATCAGATATGAAATCTGATTCAATGGCAGATTATATTGTTGAAATAGATAGATCATCTGGTAATGTTGTTAAAGATTGGTCTGTTAGAAATATAGTAGATGAAATAGATCCTAAAATAGCAAGTACATATATTACTTGGGGATGGATTAATTCAATCTATTATGATGAAGCTAATAATGATTTTATCTTAAGTTTAAGAAATTGTAATAGTATTGTATCTATTGATTATGATACTAAAAAGATTAATTGGATTTTAGGAGACAAGAAATATTGGTCAAGTAAGTTTGATGAATACTTCTTAAAGGGTGTAGGAGCTAATTTCTCATATACTCATGGACAACATTCAGTAAGACTAGTTGATGGTTATTTATCTGTATTTGATAATGGATATGATGCTTATAGAGAAGATGCTAAAAAATGTTCTACTATAAGAAACAATGAATCATATGCAAAAGTATATAAGATAGATGCAAATAATAAGACAGCTGAATTAGTTTGGAAGTATGGTGGAAATGAAATATTCTCATATGCTTTATCAAGCTTTAATTATACAGCTGAAGGACATAAATTAATTACATCTGGATGGCATTTCACTGAAGATGTAGATTATGATGATCCTGAATGTACTCAATTCAGTAATGATAAATATGATACTTATATTATTGAATTAGATGAAAATGATAAAGTATTACATAAATTACATTTACTTGAATCTAAATTCGAAGTAGTTAAAGCAGATATTTATAATTTAGGTAATATGTCTGTTAAACCTAATAAATTAAATGAACTAAAGAACTATAATCCTGGATATGCTGTATCTACTGATACAAGAAGTAATGCATTTACTAAATTATCTAGAGAAGATGCATTATCATATCAAGAAGCAGAAGATATGTTATTCCCAGTATATGCTAATAATGGTTATTTAGGTATGAATGTTGCATTAAATGATACACATAAAATTGATGTAGTATTTATTTCACCTAGTTCTGAAGCATATATCGCTAATGCTAGAGAAGTTGGTTCTATGGTTGATAAACAAATATATTACTATGGACTACCTAAAGGTAAATATAGAGTATTTGTTGTAATAAATGGTTATAAATACGATACATTACAATATGTAACAGTAAAATAAGAAAGTAGATGAAAATCTACTTTTTTTGTCGAGAAATATCATATCAATCTTGTATATATATATTAGAGGGAGTAATACAAAGGAGGTATGATAAATGAAGAAAGGTATTCTTATTTTAATAATTATTACAATACTATCATTTTCTTTCTACAATGTTAAAGCAAGTGAAATAACAAAGAATAAACTATATTATTATTTTACTTTTAAAAATAATAAAGGAAGAAATTTCTCTGATACATTCTATATGTATGTATATGCTAATAAAAGTATAGCTTATTGTATTGAACCAGGTGTAAGAATGGGGACTAATTATTATCTATCAGATGATACAACTAGTTTAATTAATAAAGAAAGAATAGAAGACTTAATGTTCTTTGGTTATCAATTTGATAATCATTATGAAGAAGAATATTATATGGCTACTCAAGTATTAATATGGAAAGAATTATTAAATGATAAAGATATAATTATTTCGACAGAACCATTTGGTAAAGGAAGTATCTTAAATATTGATAAATATATATATGAGATAGAAAATACCATTGATAATTATAAGTATGGAGTGAGTGAACAACTATCTGCAAAAGTATTATTAGGTAGTAATAATAAACTTATTATTGAGCCATCTTTATACTTTAATGGCATGAAAATAGAATATGATGATATGTTTAATATTGAAAGAACAGATACAGGTATTAAAGTAAGTAATTTTGATAAAATAGGTAGATATTCATTAAAGTATTATTTAGGATATGATCATTTAGATAAATATGCTATTTATAAAAGCGATGATGGACAAGATTTATTAATAAGAGGTAACTTAGATAGATTATTAGGTGATGATGAAATAAATATATTTGGCTGTGACTTATATTTGTCTAAATTAGATAAAGAAACAAATGAAAAACTAGATGGCTCTATATATGGAATATATGATAGTAATCATGAACTTATAAAAGAAGTGCCTATTAGTGATAAAGAAAGCACTTATATAAATGATTTACCTATAGGAACATATTATTTACAGGAATTAGTTTCACCGGATGGATATTTGTTAGATGATACAATTTATACAATTGCATTTGATGATGACAATAGTTATTACAATATCTTATTATTTGATGAAAAGATAAATAATTCTATTAATGAAGAAATAACTATGGATGAAACATTATTGAATGATATAGAAGAAATAGATGATAATACATATAATTTAATAATAGAAGATGTACCTAATACAAATAAATATGATTATTCTTATCTATTTGTATTAATAATTGGAGTGTTTATTGTTAAGAAAATCTATTAGGATATTAATATTACTTATAATTATTAGTTTGTTTAATAAAGTAAATATTAATTCATATAAAGAATCTAATATAGAAGTAAGTAATAATAATTATTTCATGATATTAGAAATACCTAAAATAAAACTAAAAAAGGAAATATATGATATTAATAGTGAATATAATGATGTAGATAAAAATATTAAAATATTACCATCATCATCTATGCCAGGAAGAGGTAATGTTATATTAGCTTCTCATAATGGTAATACTAAAGTATCATTCTTTAAAAGATTAGAAGTATTAGATAATAATGATCTTGCATATATTTATTATCAAGGTAATAAATATGAATATGAAATATATAAATCTGAAATAGTAGATAAAACAGGTAAGATAAGTATTAATATTGATGATTCTAAGAATAATCTTATATTAATAACTTGTAAAAAAGGTACTAATGATAAACAAATAGTATATCTTGCAAGATTAGTTAATAGCATTAGTATTTCCTGATTTGACAACCATATTAATTGGTGTTATATTATGACTTGTCTTGAAGGGGATTGGTTTGATACTAATAATTTTTCAAGATATGTCGGTTTTTGATATAATCTCTTAAGATAAAAGGAAAGTTGTTACTTTCCTTTTATTGTTTTGTATAATATAATTATAATAGGAGAAGTTTATATGGAACATAAAATAGTGTTTTTATCTTTTATATTTATTATATATTCTTTCTTAGGTTGGGTTATTGAATCTACTAGAATGGCTATTAAAACAAAGAAGCTAATTAATAGAGGTATGCTTAATTTGCCATTTGTTATTGTTTATGGATTAGGTGCTGTATTAATCAATATTGCTTTCTTTGATACAAATAATTTCTTATATGTATTTTTAGGCTCTATGATATATGCTTCATTCTTGGAGTTATCTGCTGGTAAAGTGCTAGAAGCATTTAACCATAGTAAATGGTGGGATTATTCAAGATTTAAACTTAATCTTGATGGATATATTTCTTTACCTACATCAATCTTATGGGGATTATTAGGTTCTATTACTTACTTATATTTAAATCCTTTATTAGTTAAATTGTTTTATATGATAGATTATAAAATATTAAAGATTGTAATCATATCTATTCTAATGGGTATGGTTGTAGATTTTATTATTTCTTATTTATCTTTAACAAAAGATAAGAATACTAAAATAATAGATAGTAAAAGTAAAAAAGGATTATCTAATGAAATATATAATAGAGTAATTGATGCTTATCCAATTATTAATAAGAATAAAAAGACTTTTAGTAAAGATACATTTAACATTTATAAGTTCTTAATCTATCTAGTTATAGGTGGAGTAATTGGTTGTCTATGTGAAATGGTATTCTGTAGATTTACTATGCATAGATGGATGAGTAGAAGTTCATTACTATATGGTGAAATATCTTTAGTATGGGGTATAGCTTTAGCTATATTTACTACATTCTTATATATGCATAAGAAAAAGAATCCTATATTCATATTTGTATATGGTTTTATCTTAGGTACATCATTTGAATATTTATGTGGATCATTTTGTGAATACTTTTATGGTTATTCCTTCTGGTCATATAAACATTTACCATTCAATATAAATGGTAGAGTTCAATTGAACTTTGCATTTATCTGGGGATTTGCTTCCTTGATATATATTAAATTTATATGTGGATGGTTAGATAAAATGATTGAGAAAATACCGGAAAAGATTGGTAAGACAGTTGTTACAATTGTAGTTATATTATTAATATTTGATATACTAATTAGTATTGAAGCAGGTATAAGATTTTCTGAAAGAAGAAAACATGAACCACCTTCAAATCCAATCGAAGAGATATGTGATAAATACTATACCGACGAATATATGACAAATAGGTTTAAAAATTTAAAAATAGAAGAATAATATGTGTTATAATTATCTAGTGAAGAAGGTATAAGTATGGTATTTTTAATAATATTTTTAGTATTAATAGTAACAATAATTGCAGTTTTTTTAATTTCATATAAGTTTTATAAAAGTGCATGTAAGGTAGTAGATCAATCAATTTATAAATCATATGAAAAGAAAAATATGAGCTATGATGATAGAGTAGTATCTGCTAATGTTGAGTGGTTAAAGGAACAAGATTATAAAGATTTTTATATTAAATCTAATGATGGTCTTAAATTACATGGTATATTCTTAGCTGCTCCTAATGCATATAGAACTATAATATGTGTACATGGATATCGTGGTTCTTATGAAACAGATTTCTCAGCAATTATTAAGTATTTCCATGGAAATCATTCTAATATATTATTAATTGAACAAAGAGGACACGGAGAATCACAAGGTGATTATATTACATTTGGTGCTAAAGAATCTGAAGACTTAAAGTTATGGATAAATTATATACTTACTAAAGTAGATGTTAAAAATCCTGTTTATCTATATGGTATATCAATGGGCTCATCTACATGTTTATTATCTTTAAAAGATAAGTTACCTTTCCAAGTAAAAGGTGTTATAGCTGACTGTGGATATACTTCTATGGAATATGAAATAAAATATTTATGTAAAGAATGGTATCATTTACCTGCGTTCCCATTCGTAAATATCGTTAAAATGTATTGTAAATTATTTGCTGGATTTAATCCTGATGATACAAATGTAGTTGCAGCTTTAAAGGATAATGAAATACCAATACTATTTATTCATGGTGATGCTGATAAATTCGTTATTCCTGAGAATACAAGAATAAATTATACAGCTACTAAATCACCAAAAGAAGTATGTTGGATAAGTGGTGCAGACCATGCAGAAAGTATATTTAAAGATCCTATTAAATATCATAATAAATTAGAATATTTCTTTAATACATATAAATAGAAGGCAATGCCTTCTTTTAATTTGCATAAAAAAGGTGATTTTGCTATAATAATACGCAATTAAAGGGGTTATAAGTATGAGTGGAGTATTTTTAGTCAATGAAGATAAAAACAATCCTGTTGCATTAAATGTTCCAACAAAAGAAGGAGTTAAAAGAGCATTCGATGATATATCAATGCTTGATTTAGCTTGTCTAGAATTAGGAAAAAACTTTGATGAAATAATAAGAGAATATAACCCTGAATATAATCTTGATGGAGCATATCGTATATTAGATACTAATGCCAGATATAAAAAGAGCTTGAATCGTTATTGTTTAAATATTGATAATGATGCATCAAAAGAATTATTAGATAGATTTCATGTTTTTGCTGAAGAAAGAACTGAAAGAATAAATAACTTTGAAGGCAAAACCTTATCTAATTGTTATAAATTAGATAATTATATTAAATACTTATTAGATAATATTTATAGATTAAGTGATATAGAAAAAGAAATATTCTATAATACTGATGGCTTATTACCTCAACCTTTAATAAATTTATTATGGGTAATGCATAATGATGGTGAAATATATTCGGGTAGTCAATACTTTGATAGACATCAAAGAATATTTAGAAGTTTATTATCTAGTTATCATTATCTTAGAAATTTAACTACTATGTATCTTCAAGTTGTTCTTAGACAATCTGGTTCAATTAGATCAAAATTAGATGATTGTAGTAAAGATATTAGTAACCAAAAGCATATGCCTGAAGAAGTAATTGATGCAAACATTAGAGCATATGTATTAAAGAGTGAAGCAACAATAAGAAAAGAATTAAAGAAAATAGATGCACAAGTTAAACAAATGCAAAAAGAAGAAGAACTAAGACAAATGGAATTAGCTAATCAACAATATCATCAAATGACTATTGATGATTTATTAGGTAATAACCAAGGTGTATCAAAAGTAAGAAAAGGTAGAGTTAAAGATCTACTTGATGACTATGAATCATAGTAGGTGATAAATATGATGGGAACTATAGTATTAGATTCAATGTCTTGTTTATATTTATCTATGTTACCAGATGGTATATATGAATATAATGAATTGAAATTAATAAAACGTGATGATGATATTGAATTATTAAGATATAATAAAAAAATATTTGAAAGAACTATTAATAAAACAGACGATGGAAAACCAATATTAGAAGAAACTATACATGAATCCTATGGTACAGTAAAAAAGAGTATCTGTGATGGTGATTGTTTACCAAAAATAACTGTATCATATGAAAATGGTAATTCAGTAGTATTCGATTATCAAGATCCAGTAGAAGAAGAGGATGGATTATGTTATGAATTCACTCCAATAACATCTATAAGATTAAGAGTTGGTAATGATTTTATTGATTATATGCATTATGGAGAAGTATTATTGCATAAATATAATGATGACTTTTATGTAGCATTACCTACAATGCTTCCAGTTCCATATGTAAAACATCATTTAATGTATACCATTGTACCTAATCAAGACTATAAGGAATCTATAAAAAAGATTATTGAAAAATATAATAAAGATGCAGAAATAGCTGAAGATGCAATTAGAAGAAGTATACCATATTATACTAATGGAAAAGATTTTACTAAACTTAATAAAAAGGTACAAAAAAAACTAAATAAATTAATTAAAGATTCTGTAGAAACTATTGATTATGGAATTAAGCATGATGATAAAATAGTAGATGCAGTAGCTGAAAGATTAGCTGTAGCTATGGATCGTTTTTTAGAAGCGCTTCGATTAATGAATAGTTCTTCTGAATGTGCAACATTTAGATTTGATGACAGTTCAGATAACGTTAATTTCTATCTTCATACAGTTTTACAAGATTACTTTAAAGGTAAAAAAATTGATGGTAAAAATAGACATTAAAAAAGTAGATATTAATCTACTTTTATTTTTTTATAAAATAAAAAGCCAAGTATAAACTTGACTTAATAATCATACATGGGGCGGTATAAGGGGATCGAACCCTTGCATACCGGAGCCACAATCCGGCGTGTTAACCACTTCACCAACACCGCCATGTACGTATTAAATAATAACAAATATTAATATATTTTGCAAGTATAATATGATAAAATATTGTTGGTGGTATACATGAAAGCTCTAACAATTAAACAACCGTATGCTTCTATGATAGTAAATGGGTATAAGAAATATGAGTTTAGAACATGGAAAACTAACTACCGTGGTAAACTATTAATTCATGCATCATCTAATATAGATAAGAATGATATGGATTATTTTTCTTACTTGAATATAAATAGTTATCCTACTAAACAAATAATAGGTGAATGTGAGTTAATTGATTGTATATTAATTGACGAAGACTTTAATAATAAATTATATAATATAGATAATAAGATATATGGAAGACATTCAAGAGTAGGTTTATATGCATGGGTGTTATCTAATATTAAAATGTATGATAAATATATTGATGTACCTGGTAAACTAGGTATTTGGAATTATGGTGATAAGAATGAATAAAAAGAAACAATTAAAGAAGAAAATAGATTTAAGTATTATTATTGTTGTAGTTGCTGTATTTATAGCTATAGTATCTATTCTAATCAGTAATTCAACATATACATATTCTTGGTTAGTTTGTAATAAAGATTTAACTGATAAATATCATGAAATATTAAAGTTTAGATATGATATCAATGATGATTTATATGGATTCTATAGAGAAGAATCATTACATGATATGACTGAACAAGAAATAAATGAAAATATAAGTCAATTTAAAAATCAATATGAATCTGTTAAAGAACATATTGATGATAATTTTAAATATGAGATTAATGAGAGTGAAGATTCAGTATTAATTAAAACTTATATAGGAGTATCTGTTTATCCTTCAATTTTTAATCAATACTTTGCTAGTAAAGGTTTTACATCAACAACTAAGATTAATCAAATAAATGATAAACTAACTGAAGAAGGTTATACTTGTAACATTACAAGGAAGTGATAATATGAAAAATATTCATTTAATTAAATCTAATTCTTTTAACTTAGCTGATAATTTAATTAATGAATTAACTGAAGGTTATACTGACATTAATAAGTTTGATTTAGATATAGTTGAACTTAATGATGTTATTAATGATGCCTCTTACTATGGATTATTTAATGATAAGAAAGCAGTCATAATAAGTAATACTAAATATTTTGGTGGTAGATTCTTATATGAAGAAGAATGTGAACTATTATATAATTTCTTATCAAACTTAGATGATAATATAATTGTTATATTCATTTGTAATGAATTAGCTAAAGATAAAGATATAACTAAAAAAGTAATATCTTTAGGAGCTACTATTCATAATTTAGATAATTTAAAAGAAGCTGAATTAAAAGAACATATTAATTCATATCTTAAAAATAATAATATAAAGATGGATGATAAAGTAATTACTGAATTTCTTAATAGAGTAGAAGGTAATATAGACTTATTTATTAATGAAGTTAATAAGATATCTATTATTACAAAAACAATAACTATTGATGAAATAAATAAGTATTCATCTTATAGAAATACGGATGTAACATTTGATTTTGTAGGTAGTATAGTATCCAAAAACTTTAGTAAAGGTTTTGATAACTTAGATATATTATTATCTAATGGTATGGAAGTACCTGCTATAATTGGAATATTAGCTAGTAAATATAGAGAACTATATTTTGTTAAAGATTGTTTACGTAATAATGTATCAGAAGATGAAATAAGACAAATGCTTACTACAGGATCAAAAGAGTATTCTACAGGTAGATTATATTATGCCAAAAAAGATGCTGGTTTATATACAATAGATGAATTAGAAGAGATTATTATTAATCTTTCAGAATTAGATAAAAAAATAAAAACTGGAAGTAATCCAGTTTATATGCTTAAAGAATTCTTACTTAGTATTTAAGGATTCTTTTATTTTGTCTGTATTTTTGAAATTAATTTTAGCTATATCATTAAGTTTATTAATCCCATATTTTTCTACTATCATCTTACCAAAGTTATCTACGTTAACTCCTGCTCCTAATGGAACTAATTCATTAAGTTCTTGATTTAATGCTTTCATTTCCTTTAAGAATATATATCTAGAAATAATAGATGCAGCAGCTACTGATAAACATTTATCTTCAGCATGAGTAGTGAAGGTTATATTTGTTACCTTATTAGGAACATTATAAATATGTTCATAGAATTTATTAGGTGGGCAGAATTGATCTACTACTATTTTTTGATAAGGTAAATTCTTACTCTTTAATTGATATAATGCTTTATTATGTAATATAGCTTTAATCTTATTCATGTTTGTTATTCCAAACTTATTATATTCCTTTGGTGTAAAAGTAAAAGTTACATGAGGAATATTTTTAATAATAGTTGGAGCTATTTGAATAATTTTTTCATCTGT
The DNA here is from genome assembly GCA_946643435.1 of uncultured bacterium. Taxonomy (GTDB): domain Bacteria; phylum Bacillota_I; class Bacilli_A; order RF39; family UBA660; genus UBA6985. Next base: position 20,036 of record CAMPCD010000004.1, on the reverse strand, counting down.
TAGTTTTTTTGAATCTCTAACACCTAAATCTATAAGTAGGCTTTGTGAAGATTTATCTACAAATGATGCAGTTACGACAATTGGTCCAAAGTAATCACCTGTACCAACTTCATCAGATCCAATAGTATCGAATTTGTTATAGTTAGTATGATCTTCATCATTCTTCTTATCGTCTTTTTTCTTTTCTTTATCTTTTAATTCTTTGTTTATATCACGATTATTTAATACTCTTTCTTGTTCAGTCCAGTAAGATGCTTCTATATCAGCACCAATACCTTGAAACATTAATTTGCCGGATTCATATAATGTAATAGTACAATCATAATCTCTTACTTGAAATATTGAGTAAGGTGGATTATTATCTATTGTTCTATCTTTATAAAAATCTATAACTTGATCCTTCAAATTATCAGATATTTTAAATACTATAGTTTGGTTTTTCATGCTATCACCTTACGTTAATAATACCATATTTTATTGTATTTTTATAGTTAAATATATATAATTATACTAAGGAGTTGATATGATGAATGCAATGATTGATATCGTAATAATTGCAGCTATTTTATTTGGTGCATGGAGAGGTTGGAAATATGGTGGAATAAGTGCTGCTGTATCATTAATCGGTACAATTATAGTATTTATAGTAGCTTATTACTTAAAAAATCCAATATCTATATTATTATATGAAAACTTACCATTTATTAAATTTGGTGGTATGTTCTCAGGAATATCTTCATTAAATATATTATTCTATGAAGCTATCGCATTTGTTATAGCTATGATAATATTAATTATAATAATATCTCTATTAATTAAGGTAACACATATCTTAGATAAGTTAGTTAATATGACTTTAATACTTGCTTTACCTAGTAAATTAATAGGTTTAGTACTTGGTGCATTACAATATTACATAATTATTTATTTTGTATTATTCATATTCATGCAAATACCATTTACTGCTAAGTATTTTAATGAATCAGAAGTTACTCATAATATAGTAGATAAAACACCTGCTTTATCAAATGTAACAAGTGAATTATATTCTACATTCAATGAAATATATGATATTTGTCTTAAATATGATAAAGTAGATGATAAGTCTAGAGGAGACTATGAAGCACTAGATGCTATGATGAAAAGAGATATAATAACATCTGAAAGTGTTAAGAAACTTAAACTTAAAAACAAATTAAGTTTTGAAGGAATAGACGAATTAATTAATAAATATAATAAAGAGTAAGGTATTTTAATATCTTACTTTTTATATTATAATATTGTTAACTTAGGGGTGAATATATGAAGTGTTTAGGTATGGATTTAGGTACTAAAACTTTAGGATTAGCTACATCTGATAAACTAGGTATTATATCTAGTCCTTATAAGGTATTAAGATATGAAGATGTTAATAAACTAGTTGATGAAGTAGTTAATATAATTAAAGAACTAAAAATAGAAGTTCTTGTTTTAGGTTATCCTAAGAATATGAATAATTCATTAGGTGAAGCTGTTAACCGTACTATGCACTTTAAAGAACTACTTGAAGAAAAAGTAGATATGGAAATAAATCTTATCGATGAAAGACTTTCGACTGTAGAAGCTGAAAATTATTTAATTGGTGAAGATATGAGAAGAGAAAAGAGAAAAGAAATAATTGATGCAGTAGCTGCTTCTATTATTCTTGATACTTATCTAAGAATGAAAAAGGAGAATTAACATGGATGTAGAAATAGTAAAAGAAAATGATAATAGAATGGTTTTAAAAGATCATGAAGGTAATATACATGAATGTGAAAAACTATTTACATTTGATTCAGATGAAACTAAATTAAGTTATATTTGTTATACTGATAACTTAAAAGATGAACAAGGAAATGTATATGTATATGCAGGAACTTATGATCCTACAGGAGAAAGTAATATTATTAAAGCTATCAAGACTGATAAAGAATGGGCTATTATTCAAACAACATTACAAGAAATATTAAAGAGTGTAGATGGTGAGTAATATGGATGGGAATAATGATTTTATAAAGAAAATACCTGATACTAAGGTTGTAGAGAAAAAAGCTATGAAAATAGTTGCAGCTATATTTATTGTTGTAATATTTGTAGTTGTAATTGGTAGTTTAGTATTAGCTAATGCTTTATTACCTTATAATAGAGAAGATACTTCAACTGTAGATTTTAAAGTTGAAAGTGGATGGGGTTCATCTACTGTTGTAGATAAGTTATATGAACAACATTTAATAAAGAATGCAAAACTAGTTAAATTATACTTAAAGATTAATCCTAGAGATGGTATTAAAGAAGGAACATATCCTATATCTCCATCTATGAGTGTAGATGAAATATTTGATCTAATATCTTCAAATAAATCAAAAGAGAATGCAACTGTTTCTTTAAAATTAATTGAAGGTAAAAGATTTGTTGATTATGCAGATGATATACATAAAGTATTTGATAATATAAGTACAGAAGATATAATCAATAAAGGTAAAGATAAAGAATATCTTCAAAAGCTAGTAAATAAGTATTGGTTTATTACAGATGATATCTTAAATGATAAGTTATATTATCCATTAGAAGGATATCTATTCCCAGATACTTATAACATAAGAAAAAATGCTACTATTGAAGAAATATTTGATGTTTTATTAACTGAATTAGGAAACAAATTAGCAGTATATAAAGATGATATTGAAACAAGTGGTAAATCAATTCATTCTTTACTTACTTTAGCTAGTATGGTAGAATTAGAAGCTGGAACTGGCGAATTTGCATTAAGTGATGGAAATACTGCTAGTGAAAGAGAAGTTGTTTCATCTGTATTTAATAACAGATTAAGCAAAGATATACCATTAGGTAGTGATGTAACTACTTATTATGATGCTAAAAGATCATTACAAGAGAGTATTGATGATGTATTAACTATATGTCATGGATATAATACTAGAGAACAAGCTAATTGTGTTAAAGTACCAATTGGACCTATTTGTTCACCTAGTTTATCATCTATAGCTGCAACATTAAATCCTGCTACAACTGAATATTATTATTTCGTAGCAGATAAGAACGGAAAATTATATGCTGCAAAAGATTATAATGGACATGTAGAAATAATTAATTATTTAGATCAACATGATTTATGGTAAAAAGAAGAGGTATCAATTATAATGAACGAGTGTATTATGGATATGGAACGTTATGCAGAAGCTAATAACGTACCTATATTAGAGAAAGAATCAATTGAATTCATTAATAAATATATTCAATTAAATGATGTTAAAAGTGTATTAGAGATTGGTAGTGCTATTGGTTATTCAGCAATAATGATGGCTAAAGATAAAGCTGATCTTGAAATAACTACAATTGAAAAAGATGAAAAAAGATATAAAGAAGCAATTAAGAATATTAAGACTTGTGGTTTAGATGAAAGAATTAATGTAGTCTTCAATGATGCATTAGAAGTAAGTTTAGCAGGATACAAGTTTGATTTAATATTTATCGATGCAGCTAAAGGTCAATATATTAAATATTTTGATAAGTTCAAATATTATTTATCAGACCGTGGTGTTATCATAACTGATAATTTAAAGTTTCATGGTTTAGTAGAAAATAAAGATAGAATAGAATCTAAAAATGTTCAAGGTATCGTTAATAAGATTGAACAATATATAGAATATTTAAAGGATAATGATGAATATGTTACTAAATTCTATGATATAGGTGATGGTTTATCAGTAACTTATAAGGCTAACAATGGAAAAATCGAAGGTATTAATTAATGTTAATAATTTAAGTGAGATAGATGAATACAAGAAAGTTGGCATATCCAATTTTCTTTTTCCAGTTAAAGATCTATCTATGGGATACCAAGAATATGAATTAGATTCTATACCTGATAATTCTTATCTTTTGATTAATAGAGTATTTGATACTGAAACTCTAGAATTATTTAAATCTATAATAGATAAGCTAGATAGATTTAAAGGAGTAGTTTTTGAAGATTTAAGTGTATTATATTATCTTAAAGATAAAGATATAGAACTTATTTGGAATCAAGCACACTTTGTAACTAATTATGCTTCTATTAATTATTATTTAAACCATGGTTGTACTTCTGCAGTTATATCTAATGAAATAACTAAAGAAGAAATAGAAGAAATAGTTAAGAAGTCTGATAAGAAAGTTATTCTTAATGTATTAGGTAAAAATATGGTCATGTATTCAAGAAGAACATTAGTATCTAACTTTAATAAATACAGTAATATAGATAATGTTAATGGAGTTAACATTGAAGATAAGAAAACTAATACTAATTTCTATTTAAAAGAGAATAAGTATGGTACAGCAGTATTTAATAATACTTATTTTAACTATATTAATAAATTAGATGTTGATGATAATAATATTCTATATTATCTTGTATATAATTTGGATTTAGAACCAAGTAAGATAATATCTATTATCGATGGTGAAGAATTTGGTAATGATGGTTTCTTATTTAAGAAAACAACATATAAGATGAAAGAATATGATGATAGAAGAGGTGATAAGTAATGGGATTAATAGAATTACTTGCACCTGCAGGTTCAAAAGAAAAAATGGAATTTGCTTTCCTATATGGAGCTGATGCAATTTATTTTGCTGGACAAGAATTTGGCTTAAGAGCAAATGCTAAGAACTTCACTAGAGAAGAAATGAAAGAAACTGTTGAATATGCACATTCAATAGGTAAGAAGTGTTATGTAACAGTTAATATAGTATTTCATAATGAAGATTTAGAAAATCTAAAAGATTACTTATTATTCTTAGATAGTATTCATGTTGATGCAATCCTTGCAAGTGATGTATCAGTTATGAATCTATATAAAGAATTAGGTCTTCATATGGAATTACATATTTCTACTCAAGCATCTACTTTAAATAGTGGAGCAGCATTATTCTATAAAGAATTAGGTGCTAAAAGAATAGTATTAGCAAGAGAAGCAAATAGAAAAGATATAATTGATATTAAAGAAAAAACAGGATTAGACTTAGAATGTTTTGCTCATGGAGCTATGTGTACATCTATAAGTGGTAGATGTGTTATGTCTAACTATGCTACTAATAGAGATTCAAATCGTGGTGGATGTGTACAAATATGTAGATGGACTTTTGATTATCTAAAAGATAATGAAAAGCTAACTGATAAACCATTTAGCATGACACCTAAAGATTTAAATATGATTTCATATATTGAAGATATGCTTAAGAATGGAGTTAATTCATTTAAGATAGAAGGAAGAATGCGTTCTATTTATTATGTATCTACAGTTATTCTTATATATAGAAGAATATTAGATAAGATAATAAATAATACTTTAACAGATGAATACAAAGATTATGCTTTAAAAGTATTAAATAGAGTCGCTAATAGAGAATCATCTCCTCAATTCTATGATAAATTACCTGGAGTAAATGAACAATATTACTTAGGTAGAGATGAAGCGTCTAATCAAGATTTCTTAGGATTAGTATTAGGAAATAAAGATGGATATGTAGAAATAGAAGAAAGAAATACTTTTAAGGTAGGGGATGTTGTAGAATTCTTTGGACCTTCATTTGAAACATTCTCATGTACTATAAATAAGATATATGATAAAGATATGAATGAAATAGAAAAAGCTATTCATCCAAAAGAAATATTATATTTAGACTTAGGAAGAGAAATTCCACGCTATTCAATGATGAGAGTCAAGATATAAGGGTATAACAAAAAAACATTGACACCTATAAAAAAAAGTTATATCATTAAAAAAGTAAGTTTTGAAAAGGACTGATTAGAATGAATAAAAAGAAAATTGATTTAACTCAAGAAGGGTTAGATAAGATAATTGAAGAATTAGATAAATTAAGAAATGAAGAAAGACCTAGAATCATTCAAGCATTAAAAGATGCAAGAGCTCAAGGAGACTTATCTGAAAATGCTGATTATGATGCAGCTAGAGCTGATCAAGCTAAAGTTGAAGGTAGAATTCAAGAATTAGAATATATGGTTGATAACCACAATATCGTAGAAGTATTAAAAGATGTAATTGGAATTGGTGCTACTGTTGAAATTCAATATGTAGATGACAATGAAAAAGAAGTATATAAGATTGTTGGATCAACTGAAGTAAATGTTGCAGAAAATAAGATATCTAATGAATCACCTATAGGAAAAGCTATATGTGGACATAAGAAGGGTGACACTTGCGAAGTTGAATCTCCAAATGGAACTTATAAAGTAAAAGTAGTAAGTATTAAGTAATACTTACTTTTTTTGTAAATAATATAAAAATAAACAAGTTACCTATATACAATTGAAATTGTATATTATATAATGTTATTGTGATTATGATGACAGAAATATTTGAACAAAATAAAATGGTTAAATTATTAATTTTATCAATCATGTTGATATTGATGCTATTTATGGTATACCAATTTCCAAGTAGCCAAGCAACAACAGATGATAGTGAGATAGTAAGTATTAGATAATACTTACTTTTTTGACTATTTAAAGACCTTTATTAAAGAAATTAAAGATATTCGTAACATTTGAGTAAAACTGTCTTGACGAATCATTATTTCTTTGGTAAACTTTTAAATTGGTGGCAAATACTTTTTTTCGTGTGTATTTGTTTAAAAAAATCTATAGTATTGGGGTGAAAGAATGTCTTACAAAGTACATAAATTCGGAGACATAAGAGAAAGACGCGATTTCTCTAAAACTGCAAATAGTTATGAGTTAACTGATTTGCTAGAAATTCAAAAAAAATCATTTGAATGGTTTTTAAAGGAAGGAATTGACGAAGTATTTAAAGATATCTTCCCTGTTGAATCTTTTACAGGAAAAGTATCATTAGCTTTTGATTCATATTCTTTTGACAATCCAAGATATTCTGTAAAAGAATCTAAGGAACGTATGGTAACTTATGCTGCTCCATTAAAAGTACAAGCAAGAGTGTTCATTAACGAAACTGGTGAAGTTAAAGAACAAGAAATCTTCTTAGGTGACATGCCTATGATGACTGAAGCTGGTACATTCATAGTTAATGGTGTAGAAAGAGTTATTGTTTCACAATTAGTTAGATCACCATCTATCTATTTCACAAAAGAAATTGATAAGAATGGTCGTAATGTAGTATCTGGTCAAATAATACCTAATAGAGGTACTTGGTTAGAATATGAACTTGATGCAAAAGATGTTATCTATGTAAGAATAGATAGAACAAGAAAAGTAACAATGACTACTTTATTAAGAGCATTAGGTTTATCATCTGATGAAGAAATTCTTGAATTATTTGGTGAAGATAATCAATACATTAAGAATACATTAGAAAAAGATTCAACTAAAAATACTGATGAAGCTTTAATTGAAATTTATGAAAAATTAAGACCAGGAGAACCTGCAACATTAGATTCTGCTAAGAACCAAATGATTACAAGATTCTTCGATAAGTTTAGATATGACTTAGCAAAAGTTGGTAGATATAAATTTAATAAGAAGTTAAATGTATTAGATAGAGTATTAGGTATGACTTTAGCTGAAGATATTAAAGATGGCAATAAAGTTATAGCTGCTAAGGGTTCAGTAGTTGATAAGAGCATGCTTGAAGAAATGAGACCATTATTTGAAAATGGTTACAACTTAAAGGATGTAAGAATTAATGAAGACTTAGATCAATACAATAAGATTCAAACTATCAAGGTAGTTGATCCTAAGAATGAAAATAATGTTATTACTATAATTGGTAATGAACCAACTATTGATTCTAAGAGATTAACTATATCTGATGTATATGCATCTTGTTCTTATTATTTAAATTTATTATCTGGATTTGGTAACTATGATGAAATAGACCAATTAGGTAATAGACGTGTTAAACAAGTTGGTGAATTAATCCAAAACCAATTTAAGATTGGTATTACACGTATGGAAAGAGTAATCAGAGAAAGAATGACTACTCAAGAAATCGAAAATATTACTCCAAAGACTTTAATTAATATCAGACCAGTTACTGCTGCTATGAAAGAATTCTTTGGTTCATCTCAATTATCTAAATTCATGGAACAAATTAACCCAATAGCTGAGTTAACTGATAAGAGACGTTTAAGTTCATTAGGACCTGGTGGTTTATCTAGAGATAGAGCTGGTATTGATGTACGTGACGTTAACGAAACTCACTACGGTAGAATTTGTCCAATTGAAACTCCTGAAGGACCAAACATCGGTTTAATTACTTCATTATCTACATATGCAAAGATTAATGAATACGGTTTTGTTACAAGTCCTTACAGAAAAGTAGTTAATAAGAAAGTTACTGATGAAGTAGTTTACTTAACTGCTGATGATGAAAGAGATTATTATTTAGGACAAGCTACTATTAAAGTAGATAAAAATAATATGATTACTGAAGATGAAACTATTTGTAGATACAATGGTGATACAGTTATCGTTCCTACTGAAAAAGTAAACTTTATTGATGTTTCTCCATCACAAATAGTATCTATTACATCTTCATTAATTCCATTCCTAGATCACGATGACGCAACTCGTGCATTAATGGGATGTAACATGCAAAGACAAGCAGTACCATTATTAAGAACTGAAGCTCCATACATTGGAACTGGTGTTGAATATGTTGCTGCAAGAGATTCTGGTTCAACTATTATTTGTAAAGAAGACGGTGTTGTTGAATACGCTGATGCTAAGAAAATAGTAGTTAAGACTAAGAAAGATACAGATACATATTACATGGCTAACTTCGAAAGAAGTAATGCTGAATCATGTATCAACCATTCTCCAATTGTTAAAGAAGGAGATAAGGTACATAAAGGACAAGTTATTGCTGATGGTCCTTCAACTAATGCTGGAGAATTAGCATTAGGTAAGAATATGATAGTAGCCTTCATGACTGCAAATGGTTATAACTATGAGGATGCTGTTGTATTAAATGAAAGATTAGTTAAAGATGATGTATTTACATCATTACATATAGCTCACTATGATATAGATTGTCGTGATACAAAACTTGGACCTGAAGAAATTACTAGAGATATTCCTAATGTTTCTGAAGAAGCAAGAAAGAATCTTGATGCTGAAGGTATCGTAAGAATTGGTACTGAAGTAAAAGATGGAGATATCTTAGTTGGTAAAGTAACTCCGAAAGGAGTACAAGAATTAACTTCAGAAGAAAAGTTATTACATGCAATCTTTGGTGAAAAGACTAGAGAAGTAAGAGATACATCACTTCGTGTACAACATGGAGCTGGTGGTATCGTTCATGATATTCAAGTATATACTAAAGAAAATAGTGATGAATTACCTGCTGGTGTTTCTAAGACTATTAGAGTATATATAATCCAAAAACGTAAGATTCAAATTGGTGACAAGATGTCAGGTCGTCATGGTAATAAAGGTGTTGTTTCATTAATATTACCTGAAGAAGATATGCCATATTTACCAGATGGTACACCAGTTGATGTAATCTTAAATCCACAAGGTGTTCCTTCACGTATGAATATCGGACAAGTGCTTGAATTACACTTAGGTATGGCTGCTAAGAAATTAGGAGTATACGTATCAACTCCAGTATTCGATGGTGCATCTGTAGAAGAAGTTTATGAAATGATGGATGAAGCTGGTATGGACCATGATGGTAAAACTTGGTTATACGATGGTAAAACTGGTGATCCATTCGAAAATAGAGTTTCAGTTGGTATCATGTACATGATTAAACTTGACCACATGGTTGATGATAAGATACATGCTCGTTCAATTGGACCTTACTCATTAGTTACTCAACAACCACTTGGTGGTAAAGCACAATTTGGTGGTCAAAGATTTGGTGAGATGGAAGTTTGGGCATTATATGCATATGGTGCTGCACACATCTTACAAGAAATGATGACTGTTAAATCAGATGATGTAATTGGTAGAGTTAAAGTATTTGAAGCTTTAGTTAAGGGTGAAAATATTAATTCTGTTGGTATTCCTGAGGCATTCAGAGTATTGTTAAAAGAATTCCAATCATTAGGATTAAATATTGAAGCAATTGACCAAGATGGAAACTATAGAGATTTAAGAGAATTAGAAGCATCTTCTGAAGATGTAAGTGATGATATTACAATTGATGAAATAGATGCTAATACAGGTGAAATTAAACAAAGTATGCCTGAACATGAATTAGAAGAACCTGAAATGGATGAAGAAGATGATGAATTTGGTGATGAAGAAGACGAAGAACCAGATTTCGAAGATTTGGAAGACATTGAAGCAGGTATAGAAGGGGATGAAGAATAATGATAGATGTAAATAATATTAAAGGTATAAGAATTTCTATTGCATCTCCTGAGAAGATAAGAGAATGGTCTTATGGTGAAGTAACAAAACCAGAAACTATCAATTATCGTACTCTAAAACCAGAAAGAGATGGTTTATTCTGTGAGAAGATTTTTGGTCCATCAAAAGACTATGAATGTTCTTGTGGAAAATACAAAAGATTAAGATATAAAAATGTAATATGTGATAGATGTGGTGTTGAAGTAACATCATCAAAGGTAAGAAGAGAGAGAATGGGTCATATCGAGCTAGCCTCTCCTTGCTCACATATTTGGTTCTTTAAGGGTGTTCCATCAAAGATGGGTCTTATCCTTGATATGTCTCCAAGAGACCTAGAAGAAGTTTTATATTTCGTATCTTATGTAGTAATCGATCCAGGTAATGCTCCATTAGTTAAAAAGCAAACATTATCTGATAAAGAATATAGAGCTTATTATGAAAAATATGGCGATACATTCAGAGTTGGAATGGGTGCTGAAGCTATTAAAGAGTTATTAGCTGAAGTAGATTTAGATAAAGAAATAGAAGAATTAAATAAAGAAACAGCTGATGCAACTGGTCAAAAGAGAACTAGATTAGTTAAGAGATTAGATTGCTTAGTTGCATTTAAAGAATCAGGTAATAGACCTGAATGGATGATACTTGATGCAATTCCAGTTATTCCACCAGATTTAAGACCAATGATTCAATTAGATGGTGGTAGATTTGCTACATCTGATTTAAATGATTTATATAGAAGAATCATTAATAGAAATAACAGATTAAAGAAATTACTTGAACTTGGAGCTCCTTCAATCATTGTTCAAAATGAAAAGAGAATGCTTCAAGAAGCAGTAGATACATTATTTGATAATGGTAGAAGATCAAGAAGTGTTAATAATGCTTCAGGTAGACCATTAAAATCATTATCAAGTATGTTAAAAGGTAAACAAGGTCGTTTCCGTATGAACCTTTTAGGTAAACGTGTTGACTACTCAGGACGTTCAGTTATCGTTGTTGGTCCATCATTAAAGATGTATCAATGTGGTGTACCTAAAGAAATGGCTCTAGAATTATGGAAACCACATGTAATACATGGATTAGTATCTAAAGGACTTGCTCATAATATTAAGGGAGCTAAGAAATTAATTGATACTAGAGATGAATCTATTTGGGATATCGTAGAATCAGTTATGGTTGAATATCCAGTTATGTTAAATAGAGCACCAACTCTACACAGATTAGGTATTCAAGCATTCGAACCAGTATTAATTGGTGGTAAAGCTATAAGACTTCACCCATTAGTTTGTACAGGTTTCAACGCTGACTTCGATGGTGACCAAATGGCAATACACATTCCATTATCAGAAGAAGCTAAAGCTGAAGCTAGAATCTTAATGTTATCTTCAAATAACATCTTAAAACCTTCTGATGGTAAACCAGTAGTTACTCCTGGACAAGATATGGTTTTAGGTAACTATTACATCACTATGGAAAGAGGAAGAGATCCTAGAACAATTATTATTACTAAAGGTGAAAAACTTCCTAAAGATGCTATTGAATATATTAAATATCAAGAAGATGACGCTACTATAGACTTTATTAAGGACTACTTAAAAGTTGATACATCTAATGTAGATACTAAAAAGGCTGGTACTTATGAATTCATTATTAACTTCGATGATGATACTAAGTATTTAACTGGTAAAGTTATCGTATGTGAAAATGATAAAGATAAAGAAGAAGCTATTAAGGATTTAGAACTTAATTCATTTGATGATTATGGTCATGTTAAGAAAGTTCCTGGTACTTCTGAAGGTAAAGTTTATAAGAATGATTCAGAATTATTAATGGCTTATGAAAGAAAAGAAATAGATATTCAAACAAGAGTAGCTATTCCAGTTAAGACATTTAAATATAAAGTATTCCCAGATGATGTTCAAGATAAATATCTTGTTACTACAGCTGGTAAGATAATATTCAATACAATATTACCTGATACTTTCCAATATTTAGCTGATCCATCATCAGACAACATCGAAGGTGTTGCTAATGATAGATTCTTCATTGAACAAGGTAAGAATATTCCTCTTGAAATAGCTAAGATGAAATTCGCTAATCCTTTCGGTAAGAAAGACTTAAAGAATATCATTGCTGAAGTATTCAAGAGATATAAGACTACTGAAACAAGTATTATGCTTGATAAGTTAAAGGATATTGGTTTCAAATATTCTACAATCGGTGGTTTAACATTCTCTGTTCATGATGTTGTTCAATCAGATCATAAACAAGAGTTTATAGCTGAAGGACAAGAAAAAGTTGATACAATTAATAAACAATATAGACGTGGTTTAATAACTGAACAAGAAAGATATCAAAATGTCTGTGATGTTTGGTTAAAAGTTAAAGATGAAGTTTGGGATGAACTTGGAGCTAAATCTAAAGTTGATATTTACAATCCAATCTTCATGATGATGAACTCTGGTGCCCGTGGTTCAAAAGGACAATTCGGACAAATGGCTGGTATGCGTGGATTATTCGCTAAGACAGATGGTTCAATGGTTGAGATTCCAATCACAACTTCATTACTAGAAGGTCATACAGTTAACGAATACTTCTTAAATACACACGGAACTCGTAAAGCACAAGCCGATAAAGCCTTAAAGACTGCATCATCAGGATACTTAACAAGACGTTTAGTTGATGTTGCACAAGATATTGTTGTAAAACAAGAAGATTGTGGATGCATCACTGGTATTGTTGTATCTGACTTAATAAATGAAAAAGATGGTTCAATCATTGAATCATTATATGATAGAATTGTTGGAAGATTTACTTCTAAGAAAGTTGTAAATCCTGAAACTAAAGATGTAATAATTGATGCAAATCAATATATTACTGAAAACATAGCTAGAAAGATTACAAAAGCTGGTGTTAAATCAGTAGAAATCAGATCTGCTATTACTTGTAAGTCAAGTGATGGAGTATGTCAAAAATGTTATGGTTTAAATCCTGCAACTGGTAATATAGTTGAAACAGGTGAAGCTATTGGTGTTATGTCTGCTCAATCAATTGGTGAACCAGGTACCCAATTAACAATGCAAACATTCCACTCAGGTGGTGTTGCTGGTGGTGAAGATATCACTCAAGGTCTTCCAAGAGTTGAAGAATTATTCGAAGTTCGTAATCCAAAAGGTAAAGCAACTATTGCTGAAATTGCTGGTAAGATTACATCAATCGAAAATGTTAATGAAAAATGGAAGATTGTTATTACAAATGATGCTGAATCTAGAGAACACTTAACTAGATATAATGCTAAACTTGCTGTTGAAGAAGGACAAGAGGTTAAAGCTGGTGATATATTAACTGAAGGAGCTATTTATCCTAAAGAATTATTAGCTGTAACTGATCCAATTACAACTCAAAATTATATCTTAAAAGAAGTTCAAAAAGTTTATAAATCACAAGGTGTTGATATCTCAGATAAACATATCGAAGTTATCGTATCTCGTATGATTAATAAGATGAAAGTTCTTGATTCTGGTGATTCTTCATTAGTTGCTGGTTTAACAGTATCTATGGAAGAATTCAATGATAAGAATAAAGATGTATTATTAACTGGTGGTGTTCCAGCTAAAGGTGCTCCAGTTATCGAAGGTATTGCTAAGACTGCATTACATACTTCATCATTCTTATCTGCTGCATCATTCCAAGAAACAACAGCTGTATTAACTGATGCTGCTATAAGTGGTAAAGTTGATATGTTAAAGGGATTAAAAGAAAATGTTATCATTGGTAAATTAATTCCTGCTGGTACTGGACATAGAGATTATACTAATTTAGATATTAAATTAGAAAATGAATATATGTCTGATGATCCTTCTGAAATGCTAGAAAATGAATTCTTAGCTGATAGAGAAGAAACACTTGGATTAAATGATAATAAATAAGGATTAGATAAAACTAATCCTTTTTTATTTATTCTCTTTATTATTAATGATATAATCTTATATAGTTAAAGGGTGATAATATGAAGAAACTTATTAAATTTTTACTAGTAATTGCTATAATAGGATGTGCTGTATATTTTCCTATTAAAGGTATAAGGGATAAGAATAGAGAACAAGCTAGACTAGATAAGATTAAAGAAGGAATGTACATAAAAATAGTATATGAAGATACTACTGAATGTAAGACTAGATTCCAATTATCTAATCAGGATAGTAATGTTCAAAATGAAGAATGTAAGAAAATAGAATTAACTGTAAGAGAAGCTCCTACACAAGCATCAAAAGAGTTAGGTAAGGCTAAAAAAGATGAAATATATAAAGTAGTAGAAGTTGAAGAAACAGATGAAAACTATGTATGGTTTAGAATAGTTTATCAAAAGAATTGGAAAGATAAATATCAAGAAGGATATATTGCTCAACCAAGATCTTCTAAAACTAAATATGTAGAACCATATGGTATTGAATTTGATTATTCTGCTCCGACTATAGCATGTAAGGATTATGATTGTACTAAAGACTATGAAGTAGAAAGTATTGATGATATTAATACTGATGATGTAATAGCTTGGGATGATCAAGAAGGTAAAAAAGTTACATTTGAAGTATTTATTGAAAGAGAACCAACTGATAGACCAGGGCCTCAATATTGGGTTAAATGGACTGTTACAGATAAAAAAGGTAAGAGTGCATCTGTTAAACAAAGAGTTATATTTAAATTTCCACCATCAGACTCAAAAGTAAAAGATTTCTCACAAATTAAAGGATAATATATGGAAGAATATAATAAAATAACTAGTTTACAAGAATTAATGGACTATATGAATGAACATATTGAATATGGTTTCGTTGATACAAATGGTGATAGAAATGTTAAAACCCTAAAAGGTTTAAAAGAATATTATGTTACTAGAAGTGTAGAGGAAACTATCAATAATGGACTAGGAACATGTGTAGAACAAGCTTTAGTTATAAGTGATACATTTAAAAGACTAGGATATGTTCCATATTACTATACTCGTATATTTAGAGAAGTTAATAGATTATTTCCAGAGAATCAACCTGGTGATATAAGATTACATACTTTTGTCTTAGGAACTAAAGATGATAAATGTATATACTTTGAACATGCTAATTCTAAAATGAGAGGTATATATGAATACTCTAGTATAGATGAAGCTTTAAGTGCTATAGATAGCATGAAGAATCATCCTGAGTGCTTTAAGACATATCAAATAGATGAAATACCTGTAGGTATATCATTTAATGAATTACTAGATTTTCTTTTATCATTTGATAAAGAAAAGACTAAATAAGCATTTCATGCTTATTTTTTTTTATATCTTCCTAATTTGCTTTTTGTGTAAAAATAAAGTAAAATATTGTTATATTTTGTAGACAAAAAAAATATTTGTGTACAAAAGGGGTGAGATATATGAAAAGGCTAGATGCGTATTTAACGATGCTCTTAGTTTTAATTTCATGTTCATTATTATTTAAATTTGAATTACCAAGTGATTCTATAAAGAGTTTAGAATTAAATGACTTAAAAAGTTCATATAAAAGTGATTTAATATCATATTCACAATCATTATTTGATGTTTCAATGGAAATTGATGATACTATTAGAATGTGTGATTATGATATGGATGAATATCTACCAGAGGATACAACGCCTCCTACTATTGATAGTAGAGGAACTATAGTTGTTACTGTTGGTAGACAAGTTAATCTATTAAACTATGCAACTGTTAGAGATAATAGAGATAAGAATCCATCTATAACAGTAGAAGGAACATATGATCCTAACACATTAGGCGCTTATGAGGTTAAATATATAGCTAAAGATAATAGTAATAATGTAAGTACTCATAGAGCTACTGTAAGAGTAGTTGCTCCTTATGTAAATCCTAATTATAATTACAATTATCAACCTATTTCTAGTGAAACTAAAACTAGAATGCTAGATATAGCAAGATCTCAAATAGGAACATATCATGGTGATCCTTATTGGAGTTGGTATGGTTTTGGTGGAAGAGTAGAATGGTGTGCTATATTTGTAAGTTGGGTATCTAACCAAGCTGAAGTATTAAATAATCCACATATACCTAAATTTGCAGGTGTAGGAGTTGGAGCTAACTTCTTTAAAAAGAATGGTAGATGGCAAGGAAGAGACTATATACCTAGTAAAGGTGATTTAATCTTTATTGATTTTGATAGAAATGGTTCAAATGACCATGTAGGATTAGTTGATTATGTATCTAATGGTAGAGTATATACTATAGAAGGTAACACTGGTCCAATACCTAATGATAAGGTAGCTGCTAGATCATATGCTTTAGGTGAAGCTAGAATATACGGTTATGCATTAACATAAAAAATAAAGTAGGATATTATCCTACTTTTTCTTTTTTGTAAATTGTTCTTCAAATTTCTTATTTATTGGTTCAATATTGAATTTTTTATACCAAGGATATGCGTATTTGTTACCTTCAAGGAACATATCTGAAAATTCAAAACTTGCAGATACAGGATTATCTCTATTTGGATAAGATAAGTATTCATCACGTGTATGTATTTTTATTTCTTTATCTCCTTCTAAATAAGTTAATTCCAATATATCACCCAAGACTAATCCTGTTTCTAAATCACAATAATTATTTTCTTTTTCGTCAGTTGTATAATAATCTTCATCCATTTTATCTTCATAGAAATAATGTCTTGAGTAATAATAGTTATTGTCAACTCTTAATGCGTTAATCATAAGATTATCATTTATATCAGCATTATATTTGTTCTTATATAGAAGTGATAATACTTCGTATATTTCATCAAAAGACATGTGATCTTTATCATCGAATTCACCTAAAAAGTATTTATAAAATACTCTATATTCTTCTTTATTTAAATATGGTTGAACACTTTTGATTATATCGCTTTCATCATTTAAATAAATATAATTTGCAATAGGATCTGGACCAATTATTTCCATAAGTATTCTAGTTGCGCTAGTTTCTTCTTCGTATGTTCTATTTTTTGTAATATAGAATTCTTGATTCAATATTTCAGCTGCTGCTTCAATTAATCTTGTTCTTTTAGTTGCATATTGAGTAACATGAACAAATTCATGACCTAATGTTTTATCTAATTCATATGTACTTTGATTGTATAATAAATTATTAATATATATATTTGATTTATTACCACCGATAACGTAACCACCTAAGTTACCATGAGAATTATCTTCTTCTATATCTAAATAAGATAATTCATCAAATAGAATTCTTCTAATATTTTTGTCTTGATTAATATATTCTAATAAGTAATTAAAATAATCTTCATTATATAAATATGCTTTTTCTTCATCAGATAAGAATTGGTTGTTATCAAATACGTTTTTAATATCATCTATAGTTAATTCATATGCATCATCATATGCTATTTTTGGATAATCAACTGTTTCTATACCTGGTGATAAAAAAGCAAACGTAAATATATTATAAATTGTAGCTATAATTGTTGCATCAATTATTTCTTTTTTTGTTCTTTGTCGCAAAAATAGTTCTTTGAATGTTGATTTATCATCTTGCTTTTTCATTTTTTTAATACCCCTTTGTAAGAAACTGATAATATAATAACACAACAAATAATGGTAATCAAATTAGTTTTTTATTATAACGTCATATATTTAAATACAAAAAAACTAACTATTTCTAGTTAGATAATTTCAAATGGTAGCGACGGAGAGATTCGAACTCACGACCTACCGGGTATGAACCGGGTGCTCTAGCCAACTGAGCTACATCGCCATGTACATGTTAAATAATATCATATTAATTATCATAAATCAATAGATTTTGCTTTTTTATAGCAAATATGTTATGCTATATAACGATTTAAGGGGTGTAAAGAATGAAAAGACAAGAGGGTTTTGAGAACAATTTAGAAGACTTTAGAGAATTTATTTTAGACCATTATAATATAATTAATCCTTTAATTACATTTGATGGAGATTATATATTTGGAGATAATTCATTTAAGGATTTTGAGTATAATAGTGCTCATGATATGTTAGTATTAAATTCTCTAGTTGATGAAAAAGGTAATAATAAGTATCAATCTTTAATAGATAGAAAACTATTATTTAATTTTCATGCTCCTGAGTATGCTCCTTATATTAATAAATTTATTAATCCATTATTAGTAAATATGATGAATAAAGAAGGAGACGGAAGACATCTAGAGTTTTCTTTATTAGCGACTATTTATAATATAATGGAAGATAAATCTATATTTGCAAATGGAGTAGATAAGAGTGAAGATGATTTTGCAAATATGTGTTTAAATTATTATAAAGAATTAAGAACTAAATTAAGAGATGTATTAAAGAATAAAGAAGAATCTCCATATTATGATGATATTAAGTTTAGATTCGATTCTTTTAATAGAGAAATGACTGATGATAACTTAAAAAGATATATAGATTCTATATCTAAAATTAAATATATTTGTTTATGTATAACAGATTTAACTAAGAATGGAGTTAAAGTATCTGAAAGAGAATTTAGATCTTGTTATGATCCTGATAAGTTTATTTTAATGTATTGTAAGGCTATAATTGATAACCAACCACATACAATAAGAACAAAAGGTCAACTAGATACTTCATTTGTATTAATTTCTCAAGTCATGACTGCTTTAGCTCAATGTGGAATAAAGAATTACAATCCATCTATTAAAGTGTATGATAAAAACTCAAGAAAAATAGTAAATTATACTTTTAAAGATTTAACTAAGGACTATAAAAAATATTGTGCTAAATGTCCTGATGATATTGAAAAAGGTAGTGCAATACCAGTAGATGACTTAAAAGAATTAGGATTAGAACGTAATCATGATAATTATGAAAAACTTGTAAGAGTATTAAGTGAAGAACAACAAAAAATAATTGAAACTGAATTTGAAATACTTCCAAAAGGAACAGTTGAAAGAGATGCTAAACAAGGAAAAACAACTAGACGTAAAAATAGTAATAAAAAAGAAATAGATCCTAATCAAGTTATTAAAAGAAAATTGGTATTTGAAGAAACTAATTATGTATGTCAAATGATAGGTAAAGATAAATTTGAGGGATATGTTGGTTTTATTTATGAAAATGGATATGTAGCATTTGAAAAATTCTATGAATTAGATGGTACTCCTGCTAAACCAGCTGCAACATATATCATGACTAAAGATAATTTTGTTGAATTTATTCAAAAGGATAGACCGGAAATAATAGATTATATTAGAAATACAGATAATCCAGATATAATAAGAAAATATCATACTGAAAACTGGGCTGATAATTTACATAAAGTATTAGCATCTAGAAAACCAACACTTGAAACTATGGTATTTTCTAAAACAGTTTCTAGTGAAGATATCAAGACTAGGGGAGCAAGAAGACAAAGTGATTCAAAATAATCACTTTTCTTTTTTTATAAAAACCTATATACTATTATAGTAGGTGTAAAAAGATTATGAAAAAATATAAGAACTATATTAATCTATTTAATTATCAATTCTTACTAAATATAATAACTATAATAGTAGGTATACCTTTATATAAATTATTTTCTTTATTCTTAAAGAAAATATATAATTTAGAATATTTATCTTTAAGAAGTGTATTA
>CAMPCD010000003.1 GCA_946643435.1 uncultured bacterium | reverse complement strand
ATTTCTCTAGTCTTTATTTTGTTATTTACCTTGTTTTTCTTTGATTGCAGCTTGTAATCAAAAAAACTAAGGATAACTTAATGGAATGTAACTACACTCCATATAGACTAAAATGACTAATTTTTTTCTTTATGCAATATTTAAAATATTTTTTATTAATTCAACAAATTCATTCCATCCTAGAATTATTGACATAATAGTTGAAAGAAAAGTTAATAAACTAATTATTCCTCCTAATATTTTAAATATTATATTTCTTTTTATTTTTGTTAAATTATTAGATGATATTAAACCAATACTGTGTAAAATATCTAATGGTATTCCTAATATCACTTTTATTCCACATGTCAAATCATAAAATGGGTTCAATAATTTTTTTATTTCATTTTTTCTATATTCGTCTAATATGCCCATTTTTCTTAAAAAAGCATTATGACACCAATTGATTTTTTCTAATTCCGTATCAAGAAATCCTGTTGAAGCTAATGATAATACTTCATTCATAAAATTAATAATTATTTGGTAGTTCGGATAAAATCCGTGTATGTCTTTATATGATATAATTCCCGTATCACCTAAGATATATTGGATTTTATCACTATTAGAAACCAGCCATTCATAATCTTTATTACTATATTTGTTTTTCTTAAATAAACTATCTAATAATTTACTAAATCTTTCATTATACTCAACTATAAAATTATAATCATCAGAGCATTTTCTTATATTTAATATATTTATAATTAATCCTAAAACTATCAAAAATATAATAGTCAAAATATAATATAACATAATTAACCCTCCTAAATATTAATTATATTATATCATTAAATTTTCATTTTTTACTTATGCTCTAGCAAAAATCCATCTTTTCTGCTTTTTCCATCTACTTCTAATTTTATTGTTTCATTCATAAAGTTTAATTTCCATTCAAAGTAATCTTTATGAACAATTACTTTTTCTACAAATTCTTCTATTATTTTTTCATCTACACCATTATAATTAATGTCTAATAATTTTCTAATGCTCTTTTTAGCATTTTCGATTCTTACATCTAATGGTTCAAGTGATGAACATTTCTTTTCTAATTCTAATATTTCTATTTTATATTTTTCTATTCTACTAGATAATTTCTTTTGAAACATATCATATAAATTTATATCTATTGTTTCATCCAAATAATTATCCATTAATCTATCTAACTTTGTTGTTTCATTTTCAATTAATTGATTCAATTTATCAATTCTTTGTAACATCTTCTTTTCAGGATGTTCATCTATATCAACTCCTTTAAATAATCGTTCTGCTAATTCTCTTCTATTATCTGAATTTTGTGTAAGATTCCTGAATATAGCTTCTGCCATATATTGTAACTTCCACTCTGGTACTTGACCCATATCACAACTATCTTTGAATCTATTCTTAGGTCTAGTTTTTTTGTTATAACAAATATAACAATATGTAGTTTCATTTTTATTTTTATGATAGATCTTTCTATTAAAATTAGATCCACATTCACATACTAACTTTTTACTCCAAATATTTTTAGGAACTCCTAACGCTTGTTTTCTTCCTAATTTAATTGGTCTTGAATGACTATCCATTATTTGTTGAACTTTTTTAAAATCTTCTTTAGATATAATTGGCTCATGTCTTCCTTCAACTACTACCTTTTCTACTTCTCCATAATTTATCTTTGCTTTTTGTTCTAGATAATCTGGTATGTATGATTTTCTATAAACTATAGTACCTGAATAAAATGGATTTCTTAAAACTCTTGAAATGTATGGAGCACTCCATGTTGTTAAACCTGTAGAAGTAGGAACACCTTTTTTAGTTAATTCATCTGCTATTTTTACTGTACCTTTTCCATTTAAATATTCAGAGTAAATATATCTTACAATTTCAGCTTGTTCTTCATTTACTTCTAAGTTTTGACCAACTTTATTGTAACCTAGAATATTACCTGATCCATAAAACACTCCATTTTGAAATGATATCATTTGACCAGCTTTAACTCTTTGGGAAGTTTTTTTACTTTCATTTTGAGCAAGAGTAGCCATAATAGTTAGTTTTAACTCACCATCTTCATCATTAAATGTCCATATATTATCTTCAGTAAAATATACTTCTACTCCAATCTTTTTTAACTTTCTAGTTTCTTGCAATGTATCAACTGTGTTTCTAGCAAATCTTGATACCTCACGAGTAATTATTAAGTCAAACTTTCCTGCTTTTGCATCCTCCATCATTCTCATAAAGTTTTTTCTTTTCTTTGTAGATGTTCCTGTTATACCTTCATCTATATATCTATCATATAAAATCCAGTCAGGATTTTTCTTTAGAATATCATCATAGTATTGAACTTGATTATCTAAAGCAGATAATTGAGCTTCATGTTCAGTTGAAACTCTAGCATATATTGCCACTTTCCTTTTCATTAAATCACCTCTACAAAGAAATTATCATTTTTTTATAAATATGTTTAGGTTGCGATCAAAGCAAAAGAAAAAGAAGTATTTCTACTTCTTATTGTTGCACACTGGACATCCTTGACCTCTAGATCTATGATTGGGATCTGTTATCCATTCATGTCCACATTTAGAACACTTCCACCAAACTTTTTTACCACTTTTTGGAGCAATATGTTCAGGTCTAAAATTTCCATTTCTTTCGTAATTCCATTCTTTAGCTATTTCAGGAAATACAGAAGCTAAAGACTCTTTTTTAGTAATATGTTCTATTTCTGAATATATATTATCCAAATCTTTTTCAATATTGATATCTGGATTTTTAATACCTAAATCTTTTAATAGTATGTTTAATATATCGGTTAAATCTTCTAATGATTTATTTTTTCTATAATAACATATACTTGAAGAATTAATCTTTACACATTTATTATCTCTAATTCGGTATAGTTTAATTCCTAAATTTTTACATATTTTATCTTTCTCTAAATCGTTGTTTGGATCAATATGATAATATCCACCATCATATTCAATACCTGACTTTAAACTTGGAATAAATATATCTATTTCTCTTTTACCTAACTCTTTTAATTTGTAATTATCTAATGTGTCCGAAAAATATTTTTTTACATAATAAAATACAATTTTTTCTTGAAATGATGTAACTCTTTCTTTACTACAAATTGGACATCCATGGTTTTGTATTCTATTTCCAGCAGTTTGTTTATAATTATGACCTTTAGGGCAAATCCACCAAAACATTTTATTAGAGCTCGGAAAAACTTCATTAGGTTTTTCTTCGTTTTTTTCATAATCCCATTCTTTTGCAATTCTAGGATACTTAGATAGCAAATCATTTTCACCATCAATTATTTTTTTACCATTACAATATGGGCAACCAATACCACGATTTCTAACCTCTATTACTTGTTGCCATTCATGGCCTTGTTCACACTTCCACCATACTTCTTTTTTTGATTTTGATCCAATTTCAGTTGGTAGAAAATCATTTCTTTCATAATTCCATTCCTTAGCTAAATCCGGATTTTCAGTTGCTAAATCATTGTATCCAGTTTGAATTTTTTGATTAGTACAATATGGGCAATTAGTTCCATTTTCTTTTGTTCTATTTCTAATAACTGTTTCCCACTCATGACCATTTTCACATTTCCACCAAACTTTTTTATTTGATACATAAACTATTTCATCAGGTTTAATATCATTTCTTTCATAGTTCCATTCTTTTGCAACTCTTGGAGATTTTGATTCTAAATCATTATATCCTTTTAATACTCTTAAATTAGCGCAAACTGGACAACCAGCACCAGATCGATATCTACTACCAATACCAGCGTCCCATTCATGTCCTTTACGACAAGTCCACCAAATCTTTCTATCAGAACCTAAAGTTAGTGTTTCTAAATCTAATTCTTTGTTTTTATCGTAATTATATTCTTTCATTAATTCTTTATTATCTTTCAAAAAATTACTTTTCATTATTTATCACACTCCTTTTTTCTTCTATTATTGTTTTAGTAGTATACCTATCATACTGTAAAATAAAATTCAAATAATCTAATTCTGATTCTATATCATTTAAAAAAGCAAACTGGATTTTAAATAATGTAGAATATATGTTATTCATTAATTTATATAAATCATTTATATATTGTTCTAAATCGTCATATGATATATGTAATTTTAATTCTTGATATTTATAATTCTTTTTAAAATTAATTTTCCAATCATTATGTGCAATAGCTTTATTTCTTAGTGTTCTTAAATATTTATTAATTTTTACATTAGACTTAATACATTTTTCTAAATTATCGATATCATCTTTTATACTATTTGTATCAATATATAATCTTCTTTTTTTATTTGAATTAACATTAATATAAACATAACGTTTTTCTTTAAATGCATTTGTATTCTTGTGATATTTTTCTATAAAATTACAAATACTTAAATCATCAGGTCCATGGTCATCAACAAGACAACTAAGTTCTAATACAATCCTATCAAAAATTGTTGGGAGCAGCACATAAAAAGTTCCTGGTAATTTCTCACATATATTTACATAACCATCTGTAAATTTTGTTTTTCTGTAAATAAAGTATAATTGTTTTATATAGAATATTTTATGCATAATAAGTTCTATTTCTTTATGAATGTAATATTTACTTGTTTTACCTTTATAACTCATATAACACCTTTCTTTAATTTATTCTATTCCTACAATTAGCACATCCACATCTATCCATAAAATGGTCTGCTCTCGAATATGTTCGTTCTAGTCCACAAACTAAGCATTTAACTTTTACCGGTTTTCG
Source organism: uncultured bacterium (assembly GCA_946643435.1). Lineage (GTDB taxonomy): Bacteria > Bacillota_I > Bacilli_A > RF39 > UBA660 > UBA6985. The sequence goes on along the minus strand of CAMPCD010000003.1, from coordinate 79,721 downwards.
TGATCCAGTATATTCTAAAACCTGTATTGTTGAATTTGATTTTAAAGCAATTTTATACTGGTAACTAGAAAATCTTTTCTTTAATTTTTCTTCTTCAGATATTTTTGGAATAATAACTTTCTCTTTTATTTTTTTCTCTTTTGGATTACAAAACGGACATTGATTATATTTTAGAATCGAATTATATGATGATTCCCATTCATTACCGCATTTTGAACATTTCAATAAAACCTTTTGACCATATCCATTGTATGTTAAAACCGAAATATCATTATTATTTATTTTATTTTGAAAATTATTCTTTCTTACTTCTAAGTCTGAGGCTCTTTCTACATATTCAATAGGATTTACTTTATATATAGTAAATTTTAACCCTTTTCTAATATTTGCACGCCAAAATGTTTGTAATAAATAAATATCTCTACCATTTGCTTCATAATACAATTGATACTTAAATTTGTCTATGTCATTATCATTAAAAGCCTTAATCTCTAAAATCGTATTATTTGATGACAAGTCGCACTTTGCCATAACATTATCATTCTCATTTAATACTAGCTCTTGAGAAAGTATTTCCTCATTATTAAAAATCTGCTTCTTTATATAAGTGATTAATGGTGATATTTCTTTTTTTATTGCAAGAGTTACCTCATTAATTCTTTTTACTCGCTCTTCATCTTCTTTATCTACAGCAGTTATTGTTCCATCATTATTGAAAACAGCTGAAATAGTGTGAATCAAAGATGGCAATTTACCAATCATTTTTAATTTACTTCTATTTTGTGCTTGAAACAAAAGTGTTTCACTATTAACATCTCTGACTTCAAGCATTGTATTTATAAGATGTTCTATTGTCATACCACTAATATTTGTATCAAATTTTTCTAATTCTTTTGATTTTATATTAAATGATTTAACAGGTATTAGTTCGTAATTAATCTTTGGATAATTCTTTATACTATATTTGAAATTAGGATATGTTTGTAAATAACTAGCTGGAATCATGTATTCATCATTAAATTCATTTACAGTATTTGAAATGATTATTAATTTGTTACCATTCATCTTTTCAAACAGTTTCCATTCCAAAATACAATCATTCAAGCCACTATGAACTTCTCTCGTACCATCAATACCATATATATTGCATAAATTATCTTTTGTAATATTTCCTTCTGAAAATTTACTTGAAATAATATCATGCTTAAAATTATAAAAATTTAATTTTTCAAATCCATCAATCTTTTTTCTTTTTAAATAATTCTTTATAAATTTTTCATCAATACTTCCATAAGTTAATATGGTTCTTCTATCAAGTTCAAAATCATTAACTACCTCATCAAATTCTTCTTGAGTCAAAGGTGTTTTATCTGCTAACATATTCTCATCTATACCGTTTATCCAATAGGTTTCTACAAAATCATTTAATTCAAGAGGTAAAAATCTATCGTAAGTTTTATTATCATCTGGTTTATAAATAGATATAGATAAAAGATCATGTTTCAATGATGATAAACCGTTTGTTTCAACATCTAAGACTACATAATCTTTTGAATTGATTTTACCCATATTAATCACTCCATCTAATAAGATTATATCATACATTTTGAGCGTTATATCGTTTGTTTCACTATCTTAAAATTTAACTTCCATTCTAAATATTCATCATCTGATATATCATAGTTTTCTCTTCTTTCTCTCATTTTCTTCCACTCTTGAATTCCATTATAAACATTCATGTTATATGGTTTACCAGAAAAAGTATCCATCTCAATATTAAATTGATAATATGGAAACTCTTCTTCCAACCACATTTGATAATAGATTTCATCTATTGGATTAGTGAAATCATATTTTCTAATTGCATCGACACTTACTTCAAATAGTTCTGCTAATTCCTCTAATCTGCTTTGACTTGGACTAGTGGTATTATTTTCATACTCACGAATAGTTTTATTTGGTTCTCTACCTCCAAATCCAAAATAAGCTGCCACATCTTCTTTAGTCATATGTCTGACTTCTCTAATGTACTCAAGTCTGGCTCCTTGAGACATATTTTTTAAACTGGGTTTGATATAAAACATATTTTCTACCTCCATTTCTGTTTTAATTTTTCCCCCAACAAAAAAAGTAGCCCTAACCTTCATGCTACTTTTTTGATAAAAATTATAATATTTTAGTATCACACCACCCAACTAATTTTTATTCTATATATATATTAATCGCCTCCGTTTTTTCCTTTTATTCCAACGAAAAAAGAGTCTTTCGACTCTTTAATTTTTTATTTATTGGAGTGTGCTCTCACTCTATTTTTGGTGGGACTTGATAGCAGCTTGTGCAGCAGCTAATCTAGCAATAGGAACTCTGAATGGTGAACATGATACATAAGTTAATCCTATGTTATGGCAGAATTCAACTGATTGAGGATCTCCACCATGTTCTCCACAGATACCTAACTTAATATTAGGTCTAGTCTTTTTACCTAATTCAACAGCCATCTTAACTAATTTACCAACACCATGTTGATCTAATTTAGCAAATGGATCTTGTTCATATATTTTATTTTCATAGTAAGAACCTAAGAACTTACCAGCATCATCTCTAGAGAAACCAAATGTCATTTGAGTTAAGTCATTTGTACCAAATGAGAAGAACTCAGCAGATTCAGCTATTTCATCAGCTAATAATGCAGCTCTAGGAATTTCAATCATTGTACCAATATGGTATTCCATATCAGAATTCTTTTCTTTCTTAACTTCTTCAGCAGTTTCTACAACTATATTCTTAACGAAGTCTAATTCTTTCTTTTCTCCAACTAATGGAATCATTATTTCTGGAACAATATCGTATCCATCTTCTTCTTTTACTTCAATAGCAGCTTCCATTAAAGCTCTAGTTTGCATGCGTGCAATTTCTGGATAAGTAACAGCTAATCTACATCCTCTATGACCCATCATTGGGTTGAATTCATGTAATTCATCACATACTTCTTTAATATGTTCTACAGTCATACCCATAGCTTCAGCTAACGCTTTCATTTCAGCATCAGTTTTAGGCACGAATTCATGTAGAGGAGGATCAATATAACGAACTGTCATTGGTAATCCTTTTAATTCCTTATACATAGCTTTGAAATCACCTTTTTGATAAGGGATAAGTAAGTCTAAGTATTTTTCTCTATCTTCTTGAGTTTCAGATAAGATCATTCTTCTTAAGTTAAAGATTCTTTCTTCATCAAAGAACATATGCTCTGTTCTACATAAACCAATACCTTCAGCACCTAATTCAATAGCTTTAGCTGTATCTTTAGGAGTATCAGCATTAGTTCTAACACGTAATGTTCTGAACTTATCAGCCCATTCCATAACTCTACCAAATTCACCAGCAATTGTAGCATCAACTGTTTTAATTTCTCCATCATAGATATTACCAGTTGAACCATCAATTGAGATTACATCTCCTTCATGGAATGTTTTACCAGCTAATGTGAAGCATTTATTAGCTTCATCCATGATAATATCTCCACATCCTGATACACAACAAGTACCCATACCTCTTGCAACAACTGCAGCATGAGAAGTCATACCACCACGAACAGTTAAGATACCTTGAGCAACTTTCATACCAGTAATATCTTCTGGTGAAGTTTCAAGTCTAACAAGAACAACTTTTTTCTTATTAGCAGCCCATTTTTCTGCATCATCTGCAGTAAATACTATTTGTCCACATGCAGCACCAGGAGAAGCTCCTAAACCTTTACCAATTGGTTCAGTTTCTTTTAATGCTTTAGCATCAAATTGTGGATGTAATAATGTATCTAAGTTTCTTGGATCAATCATAAGAACAGCTTCTTCTTCAGTACGCATTCCTTCATCAACTAAATCACAAGCAATCTTTAATGCAGCTTGAGCAGTTCTCTTACCATTTCTAGTTTGTAACATATATAATTTACCATGTTCTACAGTAAATTCCATATCTTGCATATCTCTATAATGAGATTCAAGTGTCTTACATACTTCTTTAAATTGTTCAAATGCTTCAGGGAATTTTTCTTCCATCTCAGCAATCTTCATTGGAGTTCTTACACCTGCAACAACATCTTCACCTTGTGCATTAGTTAAGAATTCACCAAATAACCCTTTTTCACCAGTGGCTGGATCTCTAGTAAATGCAACACCTGTACCACAGTCATCACCCATGTTACCAAATGCCATTGATTGAACATTTACAGCAGTTCCCCATGAATAAGGAATATCATTATCTCTTCTATATACATTAGCTCTTGGATTATCCCATGATCTAAATACAGCTTTAACAGCTCCCATTAATTGTTCTTTTGGATCTGTTGGGAAATCAGTACCAATCTTAGATTTATATTCTTCTTTAAATTGTCTAGCTAATTCTTTTAAGTCTTCAGCAGTTAATTCAACATCTTGTTTAACTCCCTTAGCTTCTTTCATCTTATCTATTAATTCTTCAAAATATTTCTTTCCAACTTCCATTACTACGTCAGAATACATTTGAATGAATCTTCTATAACAATCCCAAGCCCATCTAGGGTTATTAGATTTTTCAGCTAATACTTCAACAACTTCTTCATTTAAACCTAAATTTAGAATTGTATCCATCATACCAGGCATTGAAGCTCTAGCACCACTTCTTACTGATACTAATAATGGATTTTCTTTATCTCCAAATTTCTTACCAGTAATTTCTTCCATCTTAACGATGTATTCATTGATTTGAGATTGAATTTCTTCATTTATTTCTCTACCATCTTCATAATATTGAGTACATGCTTCTGTAGTTATTGTAAAACCTTGAGGAACAGGTAAACCAATATTAGTCATTTCGGCAAGGTTAGCACCTTTACCACCTAAAAGTTCACGCATATTTGCATTACCTTCAGTAAATAAATATACATACTTTGTCAATTCTATCATCCTTTCATACTCCTTTAGTATAACATGATTTATTTACTTGTAGTACAAAAAAAGATAAAAGTTGACTTTTATCTTTCATTTAAATAAATAAACATTGTTCCATTGCGGTATAAAGCTATATTTTTACCATTATATTTATACAATGTATATTCTTTATTATATTCTTGTTTTACACCTGAATTAACTTGTTTATATAAATTATCATCAGTATCTATAATATCTAATTCAAATACATCTTCTAAATCTAATAATTTATAGTTATTATTTTTAATATCTTCTAATGTATATGAATCTTTAATATCAAATTGACCTTGTTTAGTTCTTCTTAGATTAATCATATATGCATATGTACCTAATGTCTTACCTATATCATTAATTAAACTTCTAATGTATGTTCCTTTTGATACTAATGCTCTAAACTTAATAGTCTTATCATTTATATCAAGGACTTCTATTTCTTTAATATCAACTTCTCTTTTAGGTAATTCTACATTAAAACCTTGTCTTGCATATTGATATAGTTTCATACCATTTACTTTAACTGATGAATATATAGGTACTTCTTGTTCATATTTCTTTTGATAAGAATTAATAACTTTAATAATTTCTTCTTTTGATACTTCTTTATCAGATGAATTAATAGTTATACCTTCTATATCATATGTATCCTTTTGTTCACCTAATACCATCTCAGCTATATATTCTTTATAAGTAGATGTTATTACATCATTTAATTTAGTATATTTACCAATAGTGCAAACTAGTACACCTGTAGCAATAGGATCAAGTGTTCCAGTATGACCTATTTTCTTGGTATTAAATATTTTCATTAATTGATGACATACATCAAATGATGTCATATTCTTATCTTTATCTACAATTATTAATCCATTCATACTAATCACTTCACTTGTATTATAGCATATTAAAAGAAGAGTTATATACTCTTCTTTTAATTATTAATAGTTATTTAACTTTATCATCTGAACGTTGAATTCTTAATCCTTTCTCATTATACTCTCGTTTTAACAAAATATGTTTTTCAATAATACTTGGATTAATAGATATTATTTTGTCTAATGCATCATCAACTGATACCTTGTCAGATAATTCAAATATAGTTTTAAGTTCTTCATCATTACTATTTAATTCTTTTTGCTCTAAGTCTTTATAATAATCAATAGATTTTTTCATATATGGATAATTATTCGATAAAAGATCATAAAGAGACTGAGCACCATGTACTCTAGCATCTTTTTCAAAAGACACACCATAATAGTTTTCTTTATAATAACCCATACATAATGCTCTTAATAAATCTTCTTTAAACTGTGTATAAAAGAAAGAATCAGTATCTTCATTTTCCATTTCTTTGCATTGAATAATATGTCTAGCTTCATGGAAAGCAGTATCAAGTATATATAATGACTCTGGATTATCATCTTTGTTCTTTTGCTTTAATATGTTTGCTAAATAAACTACATTAAGATTTATAGTGTTTATCTCTGAAAAAGCCGTACCATATGAATATTCATCTTTAAATACTGTATATATTGAAACACTTTCATCTTTAAGATAATCTTTAACAAATCTTTTAACTGCAGCAATTAATAACTCTAAATCTACATCAGGATCATTCTTAAATAATGCATCAAACACCATTAACGCTTGATTAGTTGTTAAATCATAATCTACTATATTCTCAGTTAATTTATTTATAAGTATTTTAGTCTTCTCATCTATATCATTATGTTTCATTTGTTCTTTCAAGTTTATAAATAATACTTTATTGGGTCTATTCTTTATTAAGAATAATATTTCATCATAAGTTAATACATTACCTTCACTAAAAGGATATGAATCTAATACTTCTATTTTTGTTTCATCATCAATATAATTGATATATCTAGAATCGTTCATTATAAATTTGAATAAGATATCATAATCATGATCATCAAATATTTTTCTTATAATCTTCTTAATATTATTGTTTCTTTCTAATTCATCAGTAAATGATTTTTCTATTAAATCTATTATTAATGATAATTTGTTACTAAATGTTCCTAATAAAAATGTAATATCAGTGCTATTTAATATTTTCTTTATAGTTTCCTTGTCTTTAATCTTTCCTTCTTTAAATGCTGTTAACAAATCATCTGATTCAAGACTATCTTCATTATAAAAGTAAGAATTATATAAGAATCTATGAGTATAATCAAATATGTACTCTTTATCCAACAATTCTTTTCCAGATGACCCACTATCAATTATTTTTTGTAAATGTTTATTATTCTTTATAGTCCCCATCATTCTCTTAATATTTTCATTAGAAATAGTAAAAAAAGATGAATTAAGTAATATCATCATAGCTCCTGTACAATCTCTTATTAATTTATCTTCATTATATAAAGGATACAATGATGAATTATCTTTATATTCATACAAAAAATAATAATCATCCATTAATTTATATAATAATTCAACGTAGTCATCATTAAATTCTCCTTTTGAATATACAGATTGAGTAACTTTTTGTTCATATATATTAAAAGCATTAAATATTCTAGAATTGATATATGGATAATCCTCATTTTCATCGTCAAGATTTAAAGATAATATATACTTAAAAATATCCATTACTTTAGAATCACCATAGATAAGATCCATGTCATGATAAAAAAAATGTTTAAACAATTCTTCATTATTATTAAATGTATTAATACTATTATCTTTTAAAATTAATTCATAAATCTTATCTATAGTACCCATAATAACACCTATTTTAATTATAACAAAATTATACATTAATTACTTATAACACTATTTTACTTTACAAAAAAAGAAGAGATTATCTCTTCTTAGAATAAAGCTTTCTCATCTTTATATTGTTTGCTTACATATACTAATAATACAAATGTAAATATTACTGATGTTAAAGCAAATGATAAGAAATTAGTATAATTTATACTTGATAAGTATAAATCATTTAATATTTGTCCTCCATTAGCAATTGGAATGAAATATAATATATCACTTGATACATTAGCTAGATTTGTAAACATAGGTATTAATGATACAAATGATAAGAATGATACTTTACTTTGTGCTTCTTTAAATGTCTTAGCTCTACCACATAGGAAGATAGCTAATACACCAACTAAGCATGATATTAATATTAATGAAATAATAGTTAATATAACTGTTAATGGATTAACATTTAATACCATATCTTTAAATGTTTCTGTATGATTTTTAATAAATAGTAATGCAGGCACTGATGTAAATACACCTATAATAGAAGAAATAATACATGATGTAACAATTGCTAATAACTTACCACCTATAATTTCATTAGAAGTTAATGGGAAAGTTAATAATGTTTCAAATGTACCTCTTTCTTTTTCTCCAGCAATTAAATCAGTAGAAGTATTCATTGCAGTTACTACTACTATCATAACTAAATAGATTAAAGAGAAGGAAATAATATAATTAGTAAAGAAGTTTCTTCCTTCTTCAGCTTGTTCTTCTAAATCAACATTTATGATTCCAAATACTTCTTTTGGTTCAATATTATGTTCAACTAAATATTTAGCTCCTAATATATTATTATAACTTTCATAATGTCTTCTTAATATTTCACTTAAAGTCATACCATCTGTAGATGATGTATCTAAATATAAAGTATAATTATTATTATCTTTTAATACATAACCTTTTATATTTTTATTATTATATTCTTCTTTAAGTTCATCTTCACTTTTAGTTATTACTTCTATTTTACCGCCCATTTGATCAAATAGCTGTTTTTCATCTTCATCCATTTGATAGTTAATACCTATCTTTAAATCTTGTACTTCATTTAATGAATCATATAATGAACCCATGCCAATAATAAATGCAGGTATTATTAATGGCATAAATAATATAATTGATAAGAACTTTTTATCTCTAAATATTGCTCTTATTTCTTTTTTCCATGATATTAATACATTACTCATTTTTATCATCTCCAATCAAAGCAAAGAAAGCATCTCTTAAGTTATCAGTATTTGTTTCTTTTAATATTTGTTTAGGAGTACCTGTAGCAATTACTCTACCTTTGTTTAATAGAATTACTCTATCACAAATATTTTCTGCTTCTTCCATGTAATGAGTAGAATATATAATACCCTTACCATTCTTCTTTTCTTCTTTAATAAAATCTAATATAACTTTAGATGAAATAATATCTAGTCCAGATGTTGCTTCATCAAATATATAATACTTAGGATTATGAACTAAGCATCTTGCTATACCTACTCTTTGTGTTTGACCTGTAGATAAAGTTTCAATTCTTTGATTCTTAAACTTTTGCATACTAAATCTTTTAACTATATCATCTATTCTATTGCTTGCTTCTTTTTTATCTACTTTATAGAAATCTGCACACATTTGCATTAATTCCATTGGAGATAATTCTTTATATAATTTAGTATTACCTGATAAGAAAGATATCATCTTTTTTATCTCTAATTCATTCTTTTTATAATTCTTATCATCAATAGTTATAGAACCTTTATTAGGTTTCATAATACCTGCAATAATACGTAGTAATGTTGTCTTACCTGCACCATTAGGTCCTAGTAGTCCAACTACTTCACCTTCTTTAACTTCAAATGATATATCATTATCAGCTTTAATCTTAATTTTCTTTTTATTTTCATCAAGTTTTTCAAACTCTTTTACTATGTTCTTTATCTCTATCATATTAAACTCCTTATAGAAAGATTATAACAAAAAAAGAATGATTATTCATCATTCTTTTTAATGTCTTTAATTATTCTTTCTATATTGTTACCATACTCAATAGATTCATCTACATAGAATCTTAATTCAGGCATCTTTCTTAAGTCTTTCATCTTAGCTGCTAACTTAGTTCTTAAATATGGTTGAGCTTCTTCTAAATTCTTTTGTACAGCTTCCTTATCTTCATCACCCATATAAGTATAATATACTTTAGCATAAGATAAATCATTAGTAACTTCTAATCCTGTTAATGTTACATGTTTTAAAGTAACATCTCTTGCTTCTAGTAACATGATAGATGATAATTCTCTTAACATTTCAGAAGATATTCTTCCAACTCTAATGTTATTCATTATCTTTCTACCTCAACTTCTTCATAAGCTTGTAATTCATCATCTACTTTAAGATCATTATAACCTTCAACAGTTATACCACAGTCAAATCCTGATTTAACTTCTTTAACTTGATCTTTTTCTCTTTGTAAAGAACCAATCTTACCATCATAGATAATTACACCATCTCTTATTACTCTAACTTTAGAATTAGCTTTAATAATACCATCAGTAACTCTTGAACCTGCAATAGTACCAACTTTAGAGAACTTGAATAATTCAAGTATTCTAGCAGTACCTGTAACCTTTTCTTCATACACAGGATCTAACATACCCTTCATAGCTGCTTCCATATCTTCAACTACTTTATAAATAATAGTATATAATCTTAATTCTACATTAACATTTTTAGCATAATCTTTAATTGCATTTGTTGGAACAACATTAAATCCAATTATTACTGCATTTGATGCTTGAGCTAAAGTAATATCTGATTCAGTTATAGTACCAATTCCAGATCTTATTACCTTACATCTAACACCTTCAACATCAATTTTCTCTAATGAATTCTTAACTGCTTCTTCAGAACCTCTAACATCACATTTTAATACAACATTGATTTCTTTAGTTCCACCTTGAATAGCAGCAAATAAATCATCTAATGAAACTGGTTTAGTTACATTATTCTTATTCTTTAAGTCAGCTTGTCTTTTTTCAGCAATTTGTCTTGCTTCTTTTTCTGATTCAAATGCCATGAATTTATCACCAGCACCTGGGTTACCAGTTAAACCAGTTATTTCAACTGGTGTAGATGGACCAGCTTCAACTATATCTTTACCTAATGAATTCTTCATAGTTCTTACTCTACCATTGAAAGTACCAACTACTATAGGATCACCAATTCTTAATGTACCATTTTGAATTAATAATGATGCTACACCACCCATTTGTTTATCAATTCTTGATTCAATTACTGAACCAACTGCATAACGATTAGGGTTAGCTTTTAATTCAGATACTTCAGCTATAGCTAATAATGTATCAATTAATTTATCTACACCTTCACCAGTCTTAGCTGATATCTTAAGATATGGAATATCTCCACCCCATTCTTCTGGAGTTAATCCTTCTAATGCCATTTCTTGCATTACTCTGTTTGGATCAGCATTAGGTTTATCTATCTTATTAACTGCAACAACAATAGGTACTCCTGCTGCTTTTGCATGATCAATTGCTTCTTTAGTTTGAGGCATTACACCATCTTCAGCAGATACAATAATAATTACTATATCTGTAACAGATGCACCTCTTGCTCTCATTTCAGTGAATGCTTCATGTCCTGGAGTATCAATGAAAGTAATCTTATTACCTTTATAATCAATTTGGTATGCACCAATTGATTGAGTAATACCACCAGCTTCACCTTCAGCTACATGAGACTCTCTAATATAATCTAATAAAGTAGTTTTACCATGGTCTACATGTCCCATGATAGTAATAACAGGAGGTCTTACTACTAAGTCTTCTTCCTTATCTACTATTTCAAATTCTTCAAAATTAGTTATATCTTGTGTTGCTTCATTCTTTAATGTTTTATTATATTCAGCAACTAATAGTTCAGCTGTATCTCTATCAACAGCTTGTGGTAATGATATCATCATACCTAATTCCATTACTTTCTTAACTAATTCTACACCATTAACTTTTAAAGCATTAGCTAAGTCTTGTAATGACATATTTTCTTTATATAAAACAACATTATCATCAACTTCAGTTGTATTAGAAGTTAATTTTTCTTTGTTCTTATACATTTGTTTCTTTTTATTTTGATAATCTTTATCTTTTGTTACAGTTGATTCAGTATCTCTTCTTCTTTTTACCTTTTCAGTAACTCTTCTATCATCAGATACTATTGTTTGAAGTTCATCACCCATCATAATATCTTCTACTGCATCATCTATAACATCTGTTTCTTCAAGTGTTAAATCTTCATTGGCAGATATTAAATTCATTGTGTTGTCTAACATAACGATATCATCATCTGATAATATATCATCTTTATTAGATACTTTTATACCTAACTTAGCACATTCATTTAATACGTCTTGCACAGTAAAGTTCATATCTTCTGCATATTCTTGAACTGTCATATAAACACCCTCCTTATTAGTTTATCTTATTAGTTATTTCTTCATATACTTCATCAGTAATAGTAGTTTCTAAAACTCTATCTAATATCTTTTTACTTTTAGCTAATTCAACAACAGATAAGTCCTTCTTAATATAACATCCATGTCCATTTACTTTACCTGTTTCATCAACTATTATTCCATCATCTGTTTTAACTATTCTTAATAATTCCTTTTTAGGTAGTTTTTCTTTAGTAACTACACATGTACGCATAGGAATTTTCTTCATTATTGATTTCCTTCTTCTTGGATTTGAGTCATTGTTTTAATATCAATTCTATATTTAGTTAAACGTGATGCTAATTTAATATTAATAGCTTTCTTACCAATAGCCTTAGATAATTCATCATCAGGTACTATTGCTAAAGCAACTTTTTCTTTATCATCAGATACAATGTTAACTATAACATTTTGTGCTGGAGATAAAGCATTAGCTATATACTTACAAATATCTTCATCATATAAGATTAAGTCTACTTTTTCATTTCCTAATTCTTTTAAGATATTAGCAATTCTAGAACCTCTTTCACCAATACAAGTTCCAATTGGATCTACTCTATCATTTGTACTTGATACAGATACTTTAGATCTATTACCAGCATCTCTTGCTACACCATGTAATTCAAGAGTACCATCTTGGAATTCAGGTATTTCATGTTCGAATAATCTCTTAACAAAACCATATTGTCTTCTTGATAATAAAATTAATGGTCCTTTATTAGTATTATCTACCTTAGATACATATACTTTAACTTGAGAACCCATCTTTAATTCTTCACCAGGAATACATTCAGCTTTAGGAAGTAATCCTCTAGCTCTACCTAAATCTACATAGTAATTTTTAGCATCTTCCATAGCTAATGTACCTAACATTAATTCATCTTGCTTATCTGCAAAATCAGCTATTAAAGATTCTTTTTCAGCTTCTCTAATCTTTTGAGTAACTACTTGTTTACAAGTAGAAGCTGCTACTCTACCAAAGTCTGCTGGTGTAACTTCTTCAACAAATTCATCACCAACTTTTGCGTCAGGCCATTTTTCTTGTGCATCTTCTAATAATATTTGAGCATCTTGGTTTATTTCAGGATCTAGTACTTTAATATTTCCATCTTCATCTTCTATTTCTTCGCCATAGATATAATCATCTACAACTACATAATATCTAAATACTTTAAATTCTCCTGTTTCTTTATTTATTTCAACTTTAACATTAGTTTTAGAACCATAGTTTTTCTTATATGCTGCTGTTAAACCTTGTTCCATTGCTTCCCAAACAACGTTTTCATCAATATGTTTTTCTTCAATAATATTATTTAATGCTTTAATAAATTCCTTACCATTCATTTTTTAATTCCCTCTTTCTTTGCTTGATACTTCTAGTGTATATTGTTCATCAATTAGATCAGTTTCATCTAATATAGGATTAATAATATTTGTTGCTTCTACTATGGTATCTAAATCTATACCATTAACTTTATCTAATATTACTCTTAAGGTATTATTATTCTTTTCTTCTATCCATACAATAGAATCTAAGATAATATCCATCTTATCCATTTCCTTTTTAATTAACTCTTCTAACTTACTAATAATACTGTCCATGTATCCTCCTTAATAATAAACAAAGCAGGCAACTTCTTGCCCACTTCAAAATGCTATACATAATATAACATAATAACTTATATTAATCAATAAGTTATTGGTTGTTATAATTAAATTTATATTTATGTGTATCACTTATTAAATTAATATTAGATATATTATTATTAATAACTGATACTTCACCTGTATAAGTAATACCATTTATAACTATATTATTATATTTATATATGGTTTTACCTTCTTCTTCTATTTTAATTCCAGAATTACCTTTTAGTATTTTTATCAATGAATCATTCATAATAATATCTTTATCAATATCATTTAATAATTCATTCTTTAATACTTGTTCTTCACCTTGTAATTCATATATATTATCATTCTTAATAATATATGAATAAGTACCACTTGCATATTCTAAAGTGCCTGTTAGAATTGAATTACCAAATACACCATTTAATACATAGAAAGAATCATTTATGGTTATTGTTGCTGTATATTTAGAGTTATCTAGTAACTTATCTAATATATCTTGATATCTTATTACTGCTTTAGTAGTTGTTGTTACTGTATTATTTCTATTCTTTTTGTGATTACTATTTATTGTAGTAGTCATGACAATAGCAAGAGTAACAACTAAGATAATATATACACTTAACTTAAATATTTCTTTAAATCCAGGAACGTATTTATAATTTCTTTTAAATACCTCTAGCCATGATAATCTTTCTTCTTGATTATCATTATTTTCCTTTTTATTCTTCATTATTAACCTTCTTATTAATTAAATTATCTTTATTATAACCATTTAAGAATGATTTAACATCCATGATGTTCTTTCCTGCTCTTTTAATCATCGTAACATCAATTAAACCATCAGAACATTGTATCGAAAATGAATCTTTATTAACAGCAGTTATAACTCCTATTTCACCAGTCTTATCAGCACCTAATCTTGCTTCAACTATTTTTATTTCTTCACCATTTAATAAAATATTTGCTAATGGACTAGGATTTAATGCTCTTATATAATCATATACTTCTTTTTTAGTCTTACTAAAGTCTAATCTTTCTTGTTCTCTAGTAATCTTTTTAGTATATGTAGCTGCTCCATCATCTTGTTTAATATTCCAATTATCATCAGCTATTATCTTAGGTAAAGTCTTTAATAATAAATTCTTACCAACAATAGATAATTTATCAGATAAAGTACCATATGTATCAGTTATATCTATATCTATCTTATCCATATTGATAATATTACCTGTATCCATTTGTTCATCCATATACATAATAGTTATACCTGTTTCAGTATCACCATTCATAATTGCTGATTGAATTGGAGAAGCTCCTCTATATTCAGGTAATATAGAGCCATGAATATTAATACATCCATAGTAAGGGAAATCTAATAATTCCTTTGGTACAATTTGCCCATATGCACATGTAATAATAATATCTGGATCTAAATCTATTATATCTTGATATTCTTCTCTTATTTTATGTGGAGTTAAGACTTTTATATTATGCTTAAGTGCACACTCTTTAACAGGAGAAGGAGTTAAGACTCTCTTTCTTCCAACTTCTTTATCTTCTTGAGTAACTACACCTATAACATTTGTTTCTTCTATTAACATCTCTAAAGTTGGTACTGAAAAATTAGGAGTACCCATATATACAACTTTAAGATCTTTTAAATTTTTAACCATATTAAAACACCTCTTTATTAATTATAAATTAAAAAGAAAAGTAATTAAATACTTTTCTTATTTATTACAAAATAATATAGAGATATACAAGTAATTAATAATGTTACTAAAGAAAGTGTTATTAAAGCTTTCTTGAATCCTAGAACTGCATTATTGGATACTTCACTAACACCTAATACAGAACCTCTTAACAAATTAAACTTATATTCTACTGAGGCATCTCCTCTTTTAGCAGTAATAGTAAAACTATTCTTATCTCTAATATCTACTATACCTTGTCCTTCAACTTCTATGTCTTCTCCATCAACCATAACATATAATTCATCAACATCTGTACCAACACGTAAATCATATACGTATTTATTTGGATCAAATTGGAAATCATATCCAACTACTTTAATTTTAGTTACATTAATAACTGTTTCAGTTGTAACGACTTCAGTTGGTTCTTCTACAACTACTGTAGTAGGTTCTTCAACTACTACTGGAGTTTGTTGAACTTGAGCTGGAGTTTGAGTTGTAACCCTTTTTGTTGTTGTTCTTGTTGTAGTTGGCTTTGTTGTTGGTTGAGTTGTAGGTGTAGGATTATTAGGTCTTGCACTTACTGTTATAGTTGCACTTTTAGAGATAGCTGAGTTCTTATCAGTATCATAGTCAGTTATATCACCTGTAACAGATATAGAATATGTACCAGGTTTAGATGTATCAACAGCATATGTTTTATTTGTTGTTACATTACCATCCATATCAAATCCTACGATTTTATCACTTGCAGCACCAGATACATTCAAATTCCATGTACCAGCTACTACAGTAACTTTAAATGATGCAGTATCACCAACATAAACGTTTGAGCTTGTAGCAGATACATTTACAGATGCAGCAAATACACTACTACTTACAAAACACGTTAATAATAAAATTGTTAATTTAATTAATCTCTTCATTTTATCACCTTATTACAATGTTGTTATACCTTTCAAATATTTTACTATCTTCATTAAGTCTGCTGAGTTAATAGTACCATCACCAGTTACGTCTGCAGCTTTTACTTGAGAGTTAGTCATTCCACTTGTACCCTTTAAGTATTTAACTATTTTCATTAAATCTGCTGAATTAATATTTCCATCAGATGATGTATCACCTTTAATAGCAAAATAATATGTTGTATTACCAAATACTAATCTACAATCTGTAGTAATTGTTCCACTTGTTATCAATCTATTATTAGCATCATATACTTTATAATCACTATTTAATACTTCGATATCATTAGCAAGATCTTCTACTGTATACGAATCATTATTAACTGATGTCATCAGTACTTCATTGTTTACTGATAAACTATTATTTAAGATATTTAAACTTTCATTTATGACGAAGTCAATTATTCTATAATTACCTTCAGAATCTTTAATATATAATTCATATAAACCAAATAGTTTATTGATATTATTTATAGTAAACTTCTTTTCTGAAGCGTCATATATTATTTCAAATTGATCTGAAATATCATCATCATTATCATCTAATACTTTATATTCTGTAACATTTAAATTATTTTCATTATTAATTGTTATATATACACTTTCACGATAATTTGATAAGTCTTGTTTTGTTATAGTTGAATTACCAAATGAATAATCATCAGTATAAGTGTATATATCTGGTTCACATTTAACTCCGCTTCCCATCTCACCCATATCTGTCCAAGTTTGTTGGTCAATTGAGTAGAAGCTTCTTCCAATTGAATAATCAATACGAGATGTATCATCTTGAGAATTACATGTAGTTAATGCACTGAATGATTGATTAGCTTCATAATCTATAATTATCCAATAATCTCCAGATACTATCTCATCAACATGAACTGAATCAATTCCAAGAGTTCTTCTTGATGTAGATTCATATAATTTAATCCATGTATTTGAATCTTGATAATTACCTTTTGATAAATAAACTCTATATTTACCTGTTGTAGGTAATGGATAACTTACTTTCTTTAATATTTCTTTAGGTTCTGTAGTTGTAAACTTAGTTGCAACAAAACTTCTAGGATTATACATAAAATCATCTGAACCAACTAAATCAGCTGTATTGTATGAATGATCATATGTAGTTGTTGATGCATCATATTTTGTTATTATCTTACAAATAAAATAATCATCATAAGAAACATAGTAATATCCATTATCTCCCCAATCAGTTCCCCAAGAGTTCTTAACAATGAAACCACCATTTCTTACTGCACCTTTAAAGTTAGATTTATCTATGTTATCATCCCATCCAACAATCGTTACAGCATGATTAACTCCTGATGAATTACTTGTTGTTGATAAATAATAATTACCATTAAATTGTGCACTACCAGCATATACTGTTGCTTGTACAGCACCATATTTTAATATTGCTGTTTTAATTGTTGAAATGTCCTTAGTTGTACACGCATTATAAGCTGTTAAATTATCTATTTCATATGTTTCCAAAGATATTAAGTTTTTACCTTGTGGATATTGTGAAGAATTAATTCTTTTAACATTATCACTTGGATAAGGTAAATCGCTTTCTAGTAATATTCCTTGTGGATTAAAGAAATACGATGGTGAATAAGTAACCTTACCACCTACTAAGTCTGTATTATATTTATTCTTCTTACCTGCTTCATCAGTATAAGCATCACCAACAAGTGAATATACTAAATGTAGTTCAGATATATCAAATATTCCTTGATTCTTTCTTGCTAAACTACTTTCAACTGTAGCAATAGCTGAAAATGCCCAACAAGTACCATCACTATATTGGTTTTTAACTGGTGTTACATAATTTTCATCTACTGAGTTATAATATGAATCTGATATTGATGCTGTAACTACATCACTTACTCTTGCAGCATCATCAAATATACTATCAGTATATGTTTTCTTACAATGAATAGGTTCTATATATTGTTTTCTTTCTTCTTCACTTAAAGCTAAATATGCTTTATATTCTTCAGTGTAATCACAAAAAGCTAATGCTTTTGCATTAGTTATAAAAGATAACATTAATATAATTAAAAGATATCTTCTTTTCATATTATGTATACACCCTATAATAATTGTATTATCTAGAAAAAATAAAAACAACTAAATAGTTGTTTTTTTACTTTTGAGTATACACATTTTTTGAGATTGTTGTTCTTTGTTTACCATATCCTGTAGAAGTATTGTCTTCTGCTGTTTGTTCTCTTTCTTGTAGACTTTTTTCATATTTTAAATATTCAATTGTTGCAGATAATCTTCTTAACTTATCTACTAATGATTCATACTCAGGATCTATCTTATTTCTTTCAAATAATTCAGCTTGCAATGTTTTGTATTGATTGTTTAAGTCAACCAAAGCATCCTTTAATACTTCAGGATTATTTATACTCTTATTAATACTAATAGTATTAGCTGTCTTAGCTTGAATAATTTTAGATAAAGTATTATGTTCATCTAATTTCTTAGGTAATAAGTCTTTATCAAATAGTAGGCTACTTACTACGATAGTACTATC
This sequence comes from uncultured bacterium, assembly GCA_946643435.1. Taxonomy (GTDB): domain Bacteria; phylum Bacillota_I; class Bacilli_A; order RF39; family UBA660; genus UBA6985. The sequence continues at coordinate 60,627 of CAMPCD010000003.1, read as the reverse complement.
ATAACTGTTTTTAATCTTTTCTTCTTTTCGTTCTAATGGTATTAAATAATTTGTATCTAATAATTTATATAGAATAGTATTATCACCTATCGAAGCTATTACATTAGGATTTTCTCCATATACAAAATGACATCTATTACCATCAGGTGTTGTAGTACAAATTCTTACATCTTCATAATCTAATGTATCATCTAAAGATACTTTATTAATTCCTAAGTCTGCTATTTTTTCAACTAATTCTTCTATCTTACCAATATTTCTTCTATTATCTAATAAATAAAGATAGAATGTTTCATAAGATTCTTCTAACATTCCTTCTTGGAATACTTTATAGAAATAACGATAAATACCTACAGATGCTTCTATATACATAATAAAATCTTTATATCTGTTATAAACACCTTTAATATCTTTATGTCCTAATACTAGTTTTCCTTCATATAATTTATAAATAATATCAGCTATCTTATCTTCATTATAGGTTCTACATAAAGAAAGAACAGCATTATTAAAATCTATTGATCTTTCAAAATTCTTAATCAATATTTGGAGAATACTAGTAAAAATAGTTTTTGACGGATCAATTGTCGCCATAAACATCCCTCTTCTTCTATTGGTTATTGTAATCTAGTTACATAAAAAAAGCAAATAAAAAACAACTTATTATAAGTTGTTTCCTGTTAAAAAAATGGTGACCGGGAAGGGATTCGAACCCTTGACCTGCCGCTTAGAAGGCGGATGCTCTATCCAGCTGAGCTACCCAGTCAGATTTCAAATGACTATTAAATTATAATACAACATTTGATAAAATGCAAGTCTAAGTCATTTGAATATATCTATTTATTTTGTTTATTTCCTTTTTTTGCTTTATTTTTAATAATATTTTGCTCCAAGGAAGCCTTTTATATACATCTGATAACTTATTTTTAACATAATCAAGATATTCTCTATTATGTATAAGAATAGGTCCATATAATAATTCATCATTAGTATATGAATTATCACCTTTAACAAATACTATATTTATATAATGTTTTTTCTTATCAACTAAATATTCTTCATCACTTATATAATATCCCATTTTAGTAATTGTCTTTCTTAATAAATAATGATCATTATTAGATTGAATAATAATCTTATTTATATTTTTAAGATAATCGTTATTTAAGATACTAATTATTGTTGAAGTTCCCATACCTGATATAAGAATGGTATTTATATTATCTTTATTTGTTAATACTTCTAAACCATTACCTAATCTTGTATCTATCTTATTTGATAACCTATTCATCTTAATATTTTTAATACCTGCTTGTAAGGCATTTTCATGAATATCAGATGCAATCATTTTATCTACTAAATTATTCTTAATAATATATATATCTAATAGAGCATGATCGCATCCAATATCGATAACGTTATCAGTTTTATTAATATATTTGGTTAAAGATTTTAATCTTTGACTTAACATATTAATCCACCATGAAGTCTCTTAATTTTTTAGCACGAGAAGGATGTCTTAATTTTCTTAAAGCTTTTGCTTCAATTTGTCTAATTCTTTCTCTTGTTACATTAAACCTCTTACCAACTTCTTCAAGTGTATAGCAAGTACCATCAATTAAACCAAATCTTAATTCAAGAACTTGTTGTTCTCTTGGTTGTAATGTAGATAATACTTCATTTATTTCTTCTTTTAATATTTCATTAGTTGCATATTCTTCAGGAGACATTGTTCTTTCATCTGGAACGAAATCACCTAAATGTGAATCATCTTCTTCACCAATTGGTGTTTCTAATGAAACTGGATCTTGAGAGATTTTCATTACTTCTCTTACTTTATCAACAGAAATACCCATCTTCTTAGCTATTTCTTCTTCAGATGGTTCTCTATTTAATTCTAGAGTCATTTGTCTTTGAATTCTTACCATCTTATTAATTGTTTCAACCATATGAACTGGAACTCTTATTGTTCTAGCTTGATCAGCTAATGCACGAGTAATAGCTTGTCTAATCCACCAAGTAGCATATGTAGAAAATTTATATCCTTTACCATAGTCGAATTTTTCTACAGCTTTCATTAAACCAATATTACCTTCTTGTATTAAGTCTAAGAATAATAATCCACGACCAACATAACGTTTTGCTATAGATACAACTAAACGTAAGTTAGATTCAGCTAATTTATTTCTTGCTGAGTCATCACCGTTTTCAACAGCTAATGATACTTCAGCTTCTTCTTCAGCACTTAATAATGGAATTCTACCTATTTCCTTTAAGTACATTCTAACTGGATCATTGATATTAACATCTTTAGTTAAATCATCATCATCTAATATAACAGGTACATCTTCACCACCTTCAGGATTTGATGCATCTTCTTCAGTTATTACTGAAATACCTGCTTGAACTAAATCATTATATAATGAATCTAATGAATCAGCATCTACATCTAATCCTTGTAATGATTTAGCTAATTGTTCGAATGTAATAAAACCATTCTTTTGTCCTTCAAGAATTAATTCTTTCTTTCTTTCATCAAAAGATTTAATTTCTTTTAGTTTAACATTTTTTACTTCTTCACCTAAGTCTAATTGTTCTTGTTCTACTATTTCTTCAGTTTTCTTTTTAGCCATAATTACACATCCCTCTTCTTTAGTTTAGCTATTTCATCAGTTATTTTTAATTTTTCATTAATATCTGATGTACTTTTTAATTTGTTTTTTAATTGCATTATTTTATTTTCGTCATTTATTAATTTAATCTTATCTATTAATGCTAAATAATCTTGGTCAGATAATTCAGTATTTATATTATTATCTATAATATCTAGAATTGTTTCATAACTATCTGATTCAATAGAATATGAAATAAAATCTGCTATATTAATATAATTATATTTTAGGTAAAATGCAAGTATTTCATCACATATGACCTGATATTTTTCATTATCAATATATGATAATTCTTTTTCAAATACTTTAATGTATTTAGTATCATTCATCATATAGTATAGTAATAACTCTAGAAGTCTAATATTCTTTTCTTTCTTAACTCTAGGTTTTGTAGTTACTGTAAGAGTTTTAGTATCTTCTACTTTTATTACTTTATTCAGTAATACATTCTTATCAATACCATATTCTTCACTTAATCTATTAATTGTTAAATCAATTAATATTGAATCATTTGTTTTATTTAATTCTTTAATAACTGAATTAACATATGCTGATACATCATCTACTTTATTAAAGTCTTTATTTTTCTTTAAAATATTTAATTTAAAATCAAAGAATTTAATTGCGTGATCTACAGCTTCTTTATATTTATCTACTCCATTTGCAAGAATATATTCATCTGGGTCTTTAGCACCAGATATTCTTAAAATGGATAATTCTATTCCTTCTTTTGATAGTAATTCACCAGCAGCAAGTGTTGCCTTTTCACCAGCTGAATCATTATCAAAACATAATACTATTTCAACATTTAATTTCTTTAATAATTTAACATGTTCATTAGTTAAAGCTGTACCCATAGTTGCACATACATTCTTTACTCCTTCAGAATAAATTCTTATGGCATCCATTTGTCCTTCAACTAATATTAATTTTTTCATCTTCTTAGCTTCATTTATAGCTCGATGATAATTAAATAATATTTCACCTTTTTTAAATATTTGGGTTTCTTTTGTATTTATATATTTAGCTTCATCAACTTGTTCATATATTCTTCCTGAAAAAGCTACAGGATGACCTTTACTATCATGAATAGGAAATACTATTCTATTCCTAAACAAATCATATATAGTATTACTCTTATTTGAGATACCTATATCTATAAGTTCTTGTTCCTTATAACCTTTATTTAATAATAGCTTAGATAAAGTGTCATTAGTCTTACTAGCAAAACCAATATCAAATTCTTTAATTAATTCATCAGTTAAACCTCTTTTATGTAAGTACTCTAATGCCTTTTTACCTTCAGCAGTCTTAATATTATTTTGATAATATTTAACAGCTAAATCATAAGCTTCATAGAACCTATCAAATCTAGTATTAGTCTTTACATCTACATCAACATCTATACCACACTTATCAGCTACAATCTTAACAGCTTCTAAGAATGATACATTCTCATAATCTTTAACAAATGAGAATACATTACCAGTATGTCCACAAACGAAACAAGTATATATTTTTTTATCTTCAGATACACTCAATGATGGTGCATGATCATCATGGAATGGACAAAGGCCAAAATAGTTTTTACCTTTCTTCTCTAAATTAATATATGAACTTATTACATCTACTATCGACGCAACTGATTGGATGTGATTTATTTCTTCTTGCGACAAAGCCATAAAAAATCACCCTCTAATAATATATATTAAAGATACACCTCTAAATCTCGACAAAAAAATAAAAAAAATGGTATTTTTTTACAAATACCATAGTTTTTCGCCATTTTTTCTTACTTCTTTAATAATTCCAGAGCCTAAACACTCTTCTCCATTATATAGAACACATGCTTGTCCAGGAGTTACTGATTTAACCTTACATGGATATAATACTCTTATATTTCCATCATCTAAGTATTCTAAATTAACAGGAAAATCTTTTCCTCTATATCTAAATTTTGCAGTACATTCTGTTATTGTAGTTGGATTAATTAGATTAACATCTTCTATAATACATTCATCAGAATATAATTCTTCAGGATCTTCACCAAATGCTACATATAAAATATTCTTTTCAACATTCTTACCAACTACAAAGTGTTTTTCATCAAATCCAGATATACCTACATTTCTTCTTTGTCCTATTGTATAGTTCATTAAACCATCATGTCTACCTATTACTTCATTAGTAGATACATTAATAATATCTCCAGGATTTTTCTTTAAATAGTTTTGTATAAACTTTTGATAGTTTCTTTCACCTATAAAACAAATTCCAGTAGAATCTTTTTTATGTGCTGTAGGTATGCCTGATTCAACTGCTATATCTCTTACTTTATCTTTTTCTAAATCACCAATTGGGAATAATACATTCTCTAATTGTTTACTAGATAATTGAGCTAAGAAATATGATTGATCTTTATTTTGATCTATACCTCTATATAAATGACCATCTTTTGTCTTCGCATAATGACCAGTTGCTATATATTCAGCACCTAACTTTTTAGCTTCTTTAATAAATGAATCAAATTTAATATATTTATTACACATAAGATCTGGATTAGGTGTTCTACCCTTCTTTAATTCATCTAAGAAATAAGTAAATACATAATCCCAATATTCTTTAATAAAATCTACTCTATGTAATTCTATTCCTAAGTGATCACATACTGCTTTAGCATCATTATAATCTTTTTCTTGAGGACATATATCATTTAAATCATTAGGATTACCTTCAATATCATTATTAACTAGTGAATCCCAATTACGCATGAATAAACCAATGACTTCATATCCTTGATCTAATAATAATTTTGCTGCTACAGATGAATCAACTCCACCTGACATTCCAATTACAACTTTGGCCATATTTATCACCCTTTTGTATATAGAAATTATACTCTTTTTAGAAGTATATATCAAATAATTTAGACTTTTATTTTATTATTAATTGTATTATAATCATTTATAGGTGAAATGAAATGAATGACGATAATATAAAAGCTGTAGTTGGAAATATTCCAATTAAAGAAGAAAAGAAAAAGAAGAATAATAAAAAGAAAACTAATAGTGATTATAAATACCCTTTATGGACTAGAATATTCGTATGGGTTATGGCATTAATGATGTTAGTATCATTTGCTGGTGGTCTAATTGGTTTCTTAATAAATGCTATGTCAAATTAGCATTTTTTTATGCAAAAAAAAGCATTAATTACTTAACGCTTTCTATATAATCAATACATTCATTTATAGTATTATTAAAATCTTTAAAATCTACATCAAACCATTTAATATCCATTTGGTTATTAAACCATGTATATTGTCTTTTAGCATACTTTCTACTTCTTTGTTTTATTAAATCTAATGATTCTTCTAATGTTAAATTACCATCAAAATATTCATATAATTCTTTATATCCTATACCTGTCATTATTGCTTTAGATCTTATATTTCTATCATATAAAGATTTTACTTCTTCTAGTAATCCATCTTTAACCATTATATCTACTCTTTTATTAATTCTATCATATAATGTTTCACGATCAGTTGTTAGTCCAATGAATATTGCAGGATATAATAATTCATCTTTATGTGTTGGAACAATACCTTTATTTAATTGCCTTATTAATCTTTTACGATTATTAACATGTATTTCAGTATTAGGATCTATTTCCTTAACCTTTTCATATAATTCTTCATTAGTTAAATCATCATATGTATTACTTTCTTCTTCAGGATTAAATTCATAGTTATATAAAGCAGCTTTAATATATAATCCTGTTCCTCCAACTATAACAATATTCTTATCTTTAAATTCTTCTAATTTAGCTCTTAAATCATGTTGATAGTCATATACTGTATACATTTCATCAGGTTCTTTTATATCAAATAGATAATGAGGTACTCCTTGTTTTTCTTCTTCAGTAACTTTAGCAGTACCAATATTTAATTCTTTATATACTTGCATAGAATCAGCATTTAGTATTACAGCATCATATTTCTTAGCTAATTCTACACTCATCTTTGTTTTACCAACACCTGTTGGTCCACATACTACGATAATCATAATATCACTTCCATGGTTAATATATCACTTATAAAATAAAAAAGATAGTTATTACTATCTTTTTAAGGTAAAGTTATTTCAATAACAGGTCTTACACCACCTTCAGAAGTAGCTAATGGATCCTGATCGTTATAAGAGCCATATTTAGTTACTTGATATACACTTGAATCATCAAAAGCTATTCCAGGCCAGTAGCTTACACTATATAACCAAGACGGAGCAGCAAAACAATTTTGTGCTGTTGAACTACATCCTAGTTCCGAAAGTTGATAATAATTCAACAATTTTCCTTTAACGTTGGCTCCTGTATTATTTAGAATAGATACATAATCTTCCACATATTTATAAAGATTAGAATTCTCATCATATATGTATTTAGGATAACTATTACCATAATTTGCGCCAGATTTAGACCAATAAAGATTATATTCACTAGTAAAAGTAACATCTCCGTGATTCCAACCATCAGCGTGAGATGATTGTATGCCAATTGGATCATCAGCATACTTATCTCTACCAACATTTAAATTATACTTAGATAATAAAACCAGTTGTTTATTAGATCCATCAATAACATAAAACTCTTCATCTCCAATTTTATAAATTTCACCCTCAAGGTATTGTGCGGTTCCTTCACTGGTTATTCCACTTGGTTTAATATCAAATGTAATTATATATTTTAAATTTGTATTAATCTCAAACTCCTTATCATAATAAATGTAAATAAATCCTTCAGTAGTATTTCTAGCAAGTACTCTATACCCACTTGTATCAAAATCATAGTTTTCAAAATCGTAAGAAAAATGTGAAGTAACATCATCATTAGTATCAGGATTTATTACAGAAAAAATAACTGTTACTTCAGCATCATATTTATATGATTTATTAATAAAAGCAAAACCAAAGTAAATATCATCACCCAAATCATTCATATAGCTGGTCACACATGTAATTGTATTTGTTGTTTTATCTAATCTTGCATCTTTATTACAATTATTCATAGACCTTCCATGATAATCAACAATAAAATCAGTATCATTATAAAGAATAGAAGATGACCCACCTGTGATAAGATTAGTAGATACAAAAGAATATCCTACAACTAGAAATAAAGATAAAATAAACAAACCAATAGTTATTCTTTTAATCCATTTATGCTTATCCATTGATTGCCCTCCTATCATAGGATAATTATAACAAAAAAATAAAAGATAAGTAAATTATTACTTATCTTAAAAAGAATCAATATTAATTCTTACTCTATAAATTCCTTGATTATAAGCTACTGCTTGTACAAGTACTCTGATAGCTGAAGCCATCTTTCCACCTTTACCAATAACAGTGCCCATATCTTTTTCTTCAACCATTATTTCAAGTTGAATTACTTCGTCATCACCTAAGAATTCTTGAACTTTAACCATATCAGGATCTTCTACAAGTGACTTAACTAAGTTTTCTGTAAATCTAACTAAATCTTCATGCATAATCAAATGTTTCCTAACTACTTAGAAGATTTTTTTACTTTTGAGTTTTTGTATGTAGCCCAAACTCCAGTCTTAGATAATAATGACTTAACAGTATCAGTTGGTTGTGCACCATTGTCTAACCAATATGCAACTCTATCTTCTTTAACTGTAATATTATCAGTATTCTTAATTGGATCATAAGTTCCAACTGTTTCAATAAATCTACCATCTCTTGGAGATCTAGAGTCTGCTACTATAATTCTATAGAATGGTTTTTGTTTAGCTCCCATTCTTTTTAATCTTAATTTAACTGCCATATTTGACACCTTCCCTTCGCATAACAATTAATATAATAATATAAAAAGAAAAATAAGTCAACATATTTTAGTTGACTTATTAATTATTACTTACTTAAAGCTTCTACTAATTCAGCTTTTTTCATAGACTTAGCACCTTCAATACCTTGTGCTTCAGCCATTTCTTTTAATTCAGCTACAGTTAACTTAGAGATATCAGTAGCAGCAGTTTCAGGTTCAGCCTTAGCTACTTCCTTATTTGCTTTTTCTACTTCTTTCTTAGCAACTTTACCATTTAATGCATCCTTAGCAATATTAACATAAGATGCGAATAATGTTGGATTATCAATAGCTACTTCAGATAACATCTTTCTATTGATTTCAACACCAGCTTTAGCTAAACCATTGATAAATCTTGAATAAGAAATATCATTTAATCTACAAGCAGCATTGATTCTTGTAATCCATAATTTTCTGAAGTTTCTCTTATTATTCTTTCTATCTCTATAAGCATATGCTAATGAGTGGAAAGTTTGTTCTTGAGCAGTCTTGAATAATCTATGTTTTGAACCAAAATAACCTTTGGCTTGTTTTAATACTTTTCTTCTTCTATTTTTTGCGACATTTCCGCCTTTAACTCTTGCCATATTCTATTTACCTCCTTATTAGATTGCTTTTTTAACTTTAGCAGCCATACCTTTCGCTAAATTTCTTTTGATTCTTCTTTGTCTTACTGACTTAGCAGAATCTTTAGATGTTAAATGAGCAGATCCTGAAGCCTTGAATGTAACAAGTCCACTCTTATGTAATTTTGCAACTTTTTTAGTTCCTTTATGTGTTTTCATTTTACCCATAATCTTTTCCTCCTATTTCTCTTTCTTAGGTGCTAACATCATAATCATAGTTCTACCTTCTAAACTTGGTTTAGATTCCATATCAGCTACATCAGATAATGCCTCTGCGAAACGTAACATGATTTCTTCACCAACTTCAGTATGAGCCATTTGTCTACCTTTAAATCTAATAGTTACTTTAATCTTATGTCCATCTTTTAAATACTTTTCAGAATTCTTTCTTCTAGTTTCAAAATCATGAACATCGATTGTAGCACTTAATTGATATTCTTTAGTTTCTTTATTAGACTCTCTTTGTTTCTTTAAAGCATCTTTAGCTTTCTTATTTTTCTCATACTTAAACTTATTGTAGTCCATTATTTTACCAACAGGCATTGCTGCTCCTGGATTCATTAATACTAAATCAAGACCAGCGAAATTAGCGATAGTCAATGCATCAGCTATTTTCTTTGTTCCCATTTGTTCTCCATTTGGACCAATTACCATTAATTCTGGAACTTTAATTCTATCATTAATTGGTAAATCATCATTTTTCTTATTTGGTTGATTATTAAACTTTGCTATATAAATGCACCCTTTCTTCAATTAAAAAGTGAATACATACGTATCCACCTAAAAAACCTAATATAAATATAACAATATATATTATCTTTTGGCTTTTTGACCTAGCACTATACACGCTCAGGTGGATGTGGATACATCGCTTTCCTCTTTAAAACAATTAAAATTATATCATATTTAAATATATTGTCAACACTTATTCTTTTTCTACATTAATTTTTATAAGACCTTTTTCAATTTCTTCAAGAGTTCTACCTATTCCTCTTTTAGAAACATATTCATTTTCTTTCATTTGAAGATGACCTGTTTCATTCATTTGTTTACTTCTTTCAGCTGCAACTTGAATAAGAATATATTTAGATCCTACAATTTGTAGTATTTTATCTATTGATGGATAAATCATACTAACACACTCCTTTTATTATATTACATTTTAAGTATATTATATTATTGTAAATAAAATAACAATTTACACTAAAAATATACAAATATTTTACAAATAATTTTTGTAAATAAAAATAACTAGTATTTACTAGTTATTTAATGTTTCTAAAGTAGAAAAATCTATATAGTATTTTTTATAATTCTTTGTTACATATACAGGTATAGTTTTAATCTTATAAGAATCAACTACATCTTTTATATTAAACCATACTGAATTATATTTAAACTTATATACCTTCTTACCATCTTGATAACTTAATACAACCTTGTATGGACATCTAGTCATGGTTCTATTTATTGTAATAGATTCAATCTTAGCTTCTACTCTTTTGCCTGTTTTAACTAATTTAATATCACCTCTAATTGATACTAATACAATAGTTAAGAATATTATAAATATTAATATGAATAATATACCTATACCAAAGAAGGCTGCTACATATATTATTTGAGTTTTTATAAATGCTTGAGTTACTTTATCTTTATGATAATAAACTATAATAGTATCTCCCTTATTCATAGAAGTATCTATTAAGTTAAACTCTTTTTGAATTGTAGTGTTATCTTCAGTATTATATTTAATTAATGTAGATTTAGTTTTGTAGTTAACATCTTCTACAACACCTTCTACTCTTACTCTATTTAAATATGTTTCATAGTTTCTTATTGCATCAACTGCAGAGAATGCTACAAACATAATACCAAATACTAAAAATAAAATACCAACTAAAACTTTATTTCTATATCTTTTCATGTAATCCCCTCACAAAGTATTATAACACATATTTATTAAGCATTTCTAAAATATGGCCATTTAACAAATCCAAATAGTTTTGCAACTATAGATGTTCCTGGTAAATCTACTACATTATTCATCTTTAATACATTATCATCATATATAATTCTTAATGCTTCTATTCTACTTACTGAATCTTTAAATGCTTTATCCCATTCAGGAGCAGAAAAACCTTTTATTATTGCTTCAGCATTAATATCATTTATTACATTATTAATACGATAATATAAACTAGCTAGATCTACTATTGATACTTTAAGATTAAATTCATCTAATAAAGTTGTTAATGTACTAATATTATTTGGTGATGCATATGGTGTAACAATTGGAATATATTGTCTACATAAAGTAGCTCTATAAGTTAATTCCTTACTCATATCTGCATAGTTAGAATTAAGTACATTTCTTAATCTAGTTAGATTGTTATATGTTTTAACTACTATGATAATAATTGAATCTATAAATGCAACTATAAACACTAAAAGTATTAGTTTATTCATGAATATCACCTATTATTATCATATAAAATATTAATAAAAAAAGAAATAGTATAACTATTTCTTTACAGGGTCATATCCTCCTTTAGAAAAAGGATTACACCTAAGTATTCTATATAATCCTTTAAGAATACCAATAAATAATCCATGGTATTCTATTGCATCTATCATATATTGAGAGCATGTTGGATAATACTTACAAGCAGAGTGTGTTGAAAGCGGAGCTCTTTGATATGCCTTAATTAGTTTTATTACTAACTTCTTCATTAAAGATGCTACTTTCTATTTCTTTACCTTTTTTATCATGTAATATTACTTTAATACCTAATAATACATCATGTATACTTCTTTCATCTCTTCTAATAAATATTAATAACATAAATAATGTATTATAAATATATTGAACATTATATACATGAGCATAAGCTTGATTATACCATTCTAAACCAAAAGGTCCTTCATTAGTTCCATGACTTATTAAAGTAATAATAATATTAGCAGTAGTAAATAGTACACCACTTACTAATACTGCTTTAATAAGATATTTATATAAAGGTATATTTTTACTATCAGGATTATTTGGTACAGTCTTAACTCGCATAACCATCTTACCTATAGTTTTACCCTTCTTATACCATTCAAATACACCAAAATATAATATAGATAATACAATACCTATTATATTAACTTTTATTGAATATTTAGATACATAATAATTGTATTCATATATTGCTTCTTTATAAGAGTTATTAATAGTATTTCTTACTGATTCTATTTGTTCATCATTTAACTCTTCATTTAAAGGAATATAGTATAGGAATTGATAATAATATGAATAATTAGTTTTAAGATCAAGTCCTTCACCTAAATCTATATACTTATCAGTTAATATTTTATCTATCTTACCTGATAACTCATTATATTGTTTTTGAGCTTCTCTAAAAGTAGTTGTTACATATGATATTTCTTTTTTATTAGTATTTATAAATGATATATTGCTTATAGCAAATAATAATAAATTAATAATAAATAAATCTAGCATAAAAGCTAATACTCTATGAATAAGTCTTTTCATTATTACACCTCATAAATAATTATAGCATATAAAAAGAGGATTATTAATCCTCTAATTTTTCAGCCCAATTATTTAATAAAGTTGATAAATTCTTTTTAAGTTTTTTAGTTTCAGCTTCAATAACTGGATCAGCTTTTTCTTTAGCAGCAGCTAATAATTCATTAGCTTTATCTGTTAATTCCCCAATTTTCTTTGCAGCTATTCTTTTAGCTTTTTCTGCATCCATATCTTTTAATTCATCTTTTAGTTTTTCATATTGATTAACTAAGTTTTCTTTAACTTCTTCTAAATCAATATTTTTAATCTTATCAGCTACTTCTGTAGCTTTTTCTTTGACTATTCTTCTATTTTCTTCACCTGTATTAGGAGATAGTAACATACCAACTCCTACACCTACTCCTAGGCCAAATAAGAAATCAAATAATCCATGTCTTCTCATATTATTTAGCTCCTTTCTTAAATAATTTTGATAAAAGTGATTCTGCACCACTGAAGACCATCGAAATTAATCCAGCCAATTTATTATCAATAGATCCTATTGTATTAAAGAAACCATTTAATGTATTAACTTTCTTTTCTACGTTATCACATATTCTATCGGCTTTATCTACTACAATAATAAACTTAATAACAAGTACTATTAATGCAACTAATAATATGATTAATAATAAATTGATAATAATTGGTAAACTTTGTTCAAATGTCATATATAATCCTCCTTATTATATTATGGCTAAAAGCAATAATATAAATATTATACTTATTCCAATTGAGAAAACAGGTCTAACTTCCATATATCCTCCTATTAATCTTCATCACTATACATTGAATCAATTAGATTATATAAATCTGTTTCAATAGTATCATCTAAATTAACGTTTTCATCAGTATCAGTAGGTTCATCTATAGGAACATTAGCTTCCTCTTCATTACTACTATTTATTAATTCATTAATATCTACTGATGGTTCAGGAGATTCAACTTCATCTAACATATCATCATATGGTGAACCTTCAATTACAGCATCATTGTCTTCTTCTATAGGTTCTTCAAATTCAACTGTTGGCTCTTCAATCTCTTGTTCAACTTCTTTTTTAGGAACTTCTAATGTTTCTTCAGGAGAACTTTCTCTAGTATCATCTAATATCTTATCTGTTTTAACTTCATCATTAATAATACTATTAATGATACTTTCTTCTATTTGTTCAGCTTCTTTTTTTGCTTCAGCTTCTCTTTTTAATTCTTCATGTAATTCTTTTGAAGGATTAGTATTAGTAATTATAATAGTTGTTTCTTTATGATATTTAGGTAATGGTATACCTTGATCATTATAAGATACAGGACCAAATTGTCTTTCAGAAGCATCACTTGTATTACCAGCATTAGTCATTGTGATCTTATGTCTTGTTTCTTCATAATTATCAGGATCATAATTCTTATCTAATACACCAAATACTGGAGAAATAACTGGAGGTACTTTATAAGGTACTTTCTTTTCTTCAAAAGTTACTTCTTTTCTTACTGGTTCATCATGTCTAATTGGAGTTTCAACTCTTCTTTGAGGTTCTACTCTTCTTACTGGTTCTTCTCTTCTAAATGAATCGGTTTCTCTTTGTAATCTTCTTGTTTCATTATATTCATTAACAAGATCAGATTTAGATCTAGTAAGGTTTTCTTGAACTTTCTCAATGTTTTGAGTTCTATTCATTTCATCTTCTTCTAGTCTTTCTTGAAGAGCCCTTAAATCATGTTCATCAGTATCATCAACTCTTACTGGAAAAACTAATGATGTTGGTTTTTCTTCAGGTACTTTAACTTCAGTTATAGTATCTTCTTCATTATTATGGAATATTATTCCACCATCATCATGTTTATCTTTGTCTTCCTTTTTATCATTTCTTACTGGTAAACTATCATCAATTTCATCTTCATCAAATAATATTTTTTTTACAGTATCAAATAAACCCATTGGAATTCCTCCTAATTTATATAATCATTATCGTAATTATTATCATCTTCATAGTATTCTTCTTCAGTAATCTCTAGTAAATCTGATTGAGACTTAGATTCATCAAATACTTGTACTACTTTTTCATTTACAGATAATAAACCTTCATCTAACATAGCTCTAATAGTTTCATCATTATATTTAATTGAATTAACTATTATTAATGCATTACTTAAGGCATCTTTTAAATCACTTTCATTAACTTTAACTTCTATTCTTGCATAGTTATATTGAATATTAATCAAATAATTATCAGCTAATTTAGTGATATTTATTAAACCTTCTCCATCTCCTATATGTTTAGAATAATATAATGATTTATCAATATTATATGTAAGTTTTACTTTATTATAATAACTTACTAAATCTACATATAAATAATAATTATATCTTTGTGATTTAATTTTAACATTTAAGTCATCTATTTCAGATGCACTTAAACCTTTAGGAATATAATATTTATATCCTTTATTAAAATTATTATATAACTTTCTTTGGTTACCAGTTATGTATTGTGTTATTGATTCTATAGAATCTTTTTTAACATTAACACATCCTGATAATACAAATAGAGATATAAATAATATAAATATTTTTATGTATTTATTATCCATTGGTATTCCACCTTTATAACATAATTATTATATCATTAAAACGAACCAATTAAAATATAATCTCATACACTTCCTATTATTTACATTATAGCATTAAATAAAAAAGAATTAATTACTTTCTTATGCACTTTACAGCATCCAAATAATTAATTCTTTCACCTTTTAATTTGAATTTATGTTCATATTCAGTTTCAACATTATCAATGTCCTCATTAGCTAAATCTAACGATACTTTATTGAACTTATAACCATGTTTAACTAGTTCTTCAATTGAATATGCAAACAATAATATGTTATCTGTTTTTTGAATAATATGAGCATCACCTTTAAATAAATTATCATATATATTTAAGAATGATTCACTAGTTAATCTTCTCTTTGCATGTCTTGTTTTAGGCCATGGATCTGAGAAGTTTAAATGTAATGTATCTATTTCATGATCAATTATATCAGATAATTTATCCGCATTAACCATCATTACATATACATTATCTAGCTTTTTATTATCTAGTTTCTTAATAGCTCTTACTATAACTGATTCTTGTACTTCTACTCCTAAGAAATTAATATCAGGATATTTCTCAGCCATACCAATTATAAAATCACCTTTACCTATACCTATTTCTAGTCTTATAGGATTATTATTACCAAATAATTCATTGAATTTTCCTTTATATTCAGCTGGATTAGCTAAATAGTATTTACTATTATTTATAATCTCATTTTGATTTTTCATTCTTCTTGGTCTCATTTTAGTTACCTAACTTTCCAAAAGATAATTTTCTTATTATCTTTTTAACATTATCTCTACCTAGTAATTCATCTAATAAACCTAACTTATAAGATAGTATTATATAGATAGGAGCACCTATTATAGCATAAGTAACTATCTTTAATAAAGACCCAACTACAGTTGATACATCAAATATAGTTAATGTATTTAATAGTAATAATGGAATAAGCATAGATAAACCACATATTAATGATTTGATAAACCAGTTAACTAGTTTTCCATAGTGGATACTCTTATCCATTTTCTTTAATCCATATAAGCCTATTATTACTGAAATACTGAAACCAAATATTGATGAAATAATTGATCCTAAGAATCCTTCAATACCTATTTTATTCATGAATAACATCCATGGAATATCAAATAACGCATTAAGTAAGAATCCTGTTATAGATACAATATAAACTAATTTATATCTACCTAATGATTGTAATATGATACTTATAATCATATAAACGTTTGCACATAATGCAGATATAACAGCTAAATTAAGAATCATTCCACCATATGGATTAGTATTATAGAATACTCTCCATACTGGTTGAGCAAGTGTTGCTATACCAAATGCTACTGGTAATGATAAGAAAAATACTAACGCTATTGATTTATTGATATTATCATTTACTTTTTCTTCATCTTTTTTAGTATATGCAGATACTATAGCAGGTATTAATGGAACTGACATACCCATAGCTAAAGCATTTATAGTCATGCATATTTTAGGAGACCATGTAGATATAGCAGATGCTATAAATTCTACATTCTCAGTTGAATAACCCATATTAGATATAGTTCTTAATACAAGTATTTGATCAGTAAAATTATAAATATCAGTTACAATTGAAATAATAATAAAAGGTACAGCATATTTAATAATCTTTCTAGCTATCATCTTATTAGTTATTTTCTCTTCTTCTTTAAGCTTTTGAATATTTGGATCAAGCAAGTTTTCTTTAGTAAATTTACTCTTTAAATATAAGTATGCAATTAAAGCAGAAATACCAGCTGATGCAGTAGCTACTCCTACAGCTAATGTTAATGTTCCATGGAATACATTCATAACTAGGTATGATCCACATAAGATTATAAATATTCTAACTACTTGTTCTATTATTTGAGATATGCTTGAGGGACCAACTATTTTATGCCCTTGTAAATAACCTTTAGTTATAGATAAGAATGGTACTATTAAGATAGCAGGAGCAACACATCTTATAACAAATGATACATCTTGATATGTATTACCGCCTTGTAAATCACCTATTATAAACATTCCTATTTCTTCAGCAAACACAAATAGTATTAAGAATGCAATAATAGATATATACATTAATATCTTTTTAGCTATATAAAATGCTCTATTCTTAGTATTATGATAACCTAATGTATCATATTCAGATATTATTTTAGATATAGCATTAGGTAATCCTGCTGATGATATATTTAAGAATAATAAATATATAACATAAGCATATGAATATAAAGCACCACCTTGAGATCCAACAATCTTATAGAATGGTATAACATATAACATACCTAATATTTTAACTAATATAATCGAAATAGTTGCAATCATAGTTCCTTCAATAAAACTATTTTTCTTCATATTAATCCCTCTTTTTAACAATAAAATTATATCATATATTATAGAAAAATAAAAAAGGCTTTACGCCTTTAATTTATTTATTAGTATGCTGCACTAGCGTCTGTAGAAACTGTACAATTCCATGGAGCTAATAAGCAAGTTTGACAAATATGGAAATCATCAACCATGTTATTGTATGCATTAACTAATCCGAATAACCAAATAATTATAGATGGAATAAAGAATATAACTAAACCAGCTACTACTCTGATTCCTAATGTAGTTACAGATTTCTTAATAACTTTTTCATCTGCACCAACTACAGCTTTACCAAAATCTAATACACCAAATACGATGATTAAGATTGGCATAGCAATTTTTATTAATGTTATAACCCAACCAATGAAATTTAAAATATCAGCAGTTTGAGTACAAAATCCTCCGATAAAATTTGAATCCATACCTTTTTTTCTCTCCTTTTCACTTATACCTTAATTATATGTATATATAGGCTATTTGTCAACGTATTTACTAATTATTTACGCAATCATATCCCAATTGAGTAAGGAATTGATTAATTTCATGTAAATCATTATTTCTATCATTTAATGGTGGAATATTTGCAAATATTTTTGATTTAGTTTCAAATTCAAAATCAGCTATTTCTTGATCATTTACAAAACTCTTATTTAAAACAATATAATCATCTTTATGATCTAAGAAAGCATTCTTATTTCTTCTTAATAATTTAGTTAACATTATATAAGAAGGTTCTACTAAATATAATATTTGATCACAGTATTTATTAGCTTCTGAATAATTGTTTAAATCCACAATTATACAATCAACATCTGAATAATACTTTAATTTACTTTCCATTTCAATTTTAGACATTACTGATATAAAATGTTCATCATCATGGTAAAAAATTAAATCTTGCTTATACATCTCAAAACCAACAGCTTTATAGCCATGATTATTTAATTGTTTAACCATCATATTAGTTAAACTTGAAGCACCAGCATGATTTGTAAGATTATCCAAACCAATTACTAGTCGCTTATTATTTCTTTTAATCTCATAGTTTTCTCTTTCATGTTGCTGTTTTAACAACTCTTCATCCTCTGCTTGTTGAGATAGTATTAAGTATTGTACATCTTCTAATTTAGAAGGATGTTCATATAAATATGTAATACCTTCATAATTACGTGTGAAATTATATATTCCATTTTTAACTAATGTTGATAAGTATAGTTTCGAATTAACAACAGGATTATTATTTAATAAAAGTATAATTCTTGTTGGATCAATAGCTTTTGATAAATCTACTATTGTTTGAACATCTTCATATCCTTTGATAGAAGTTACATCAAGAATTATCTTATTAAAATATAAGTTAACAAATTTTCCTAATAATTCTTTTAATTCAAATTGACCATCAACACGTTTAATTACATCAATTTCAAGTCTATCAATAATACTTTTATTTTCATTTGCAGTTACTATATTCACACTTGTCACTCCCCTTTTAAAAATGGTCAAACTTAACCAAAAATAGCATCCTGACCATAATAAATTGTTTGTGTTTGACCCTGTACATTAAATTTAGAGAACAAGGTTATACTACCAATTTGTAAAGAAAAAAACACAAATACTTTGTAGTAGGCAGCATTCATTGCTGTTGATGTCGACTTGTTTGCTGCTACCTTAACTAAACAATAATTAAAGACTTCATCATCTCTTGGATTAATTCTAGCTTCAGTTCCAGTTATGCCAGCCAAGTTAGTTCCATTAACATAACTTTCGCCAGTTTCGTCATCTTTTTCCTTTAAAAATTGATTACAATTACCTTTTGCATTGTAATTAATTTCTTTCAAGAAATTATCGATTTCAGCCAATGTGCCTTTAGCATCTACAATTCCATTGTGTTTTTGTATTCTTTCAACAATACCATCTTTTACTCTAAACGCTTTAGAGTAATTAACAGAGAATGCGAGATAACCAGAGAACACAGTAATAAATGTCATAACAATGACCATTATCCATGCTGCTCCTATCGATTCTCGCATACATCATTCTCCTTTTATATTTTATTATTAGTGAGTATTTCTGTTACCTGGGCAAGATATTGGTTGTGGATCATCACATACTACTGATTCATCAGTTTGAGGACAATATTGACATTCTTGCATACCTCTATCATTTGGTGCCCCACAGTCAAACGCTTGTGAACAGTATGTACTTCTCATAATATTTGTTCTTATTTGTGGCCATATTAATGTAGAGAATACTACACCAATTGCTGCAATAGCAACTACTGCTACAGCTGTCATACTTAATTCGCCAGTCGCATCTTTCATCTAAAACATCTCTCCTTTATTATAATAAAATTATACAACATTGAAACATATATGTTCAATATATTTTTTTGCTATTTTACGTACTAAATGAATCATCATAAATGTAATGTAAAGCAGAAGTCTCACCTGGTATTTCAAATGAATATATCTCACCTAATACAGGTAATTTAAATGGAAAATAAACCTTAGTTAAATAAAAGTATTTCTTAACTCCATTTACATCAGTATTTATTCTTGAAATACAATAATCATAGTTTTTTCCTCTAGGATTCTTATCTACTGATGTTCCAGTTACTCCATAATACAATTGTTTATCTCCATGATAGTCAAATTCTCCACATGAATGTTTTGCTGTTGAATTTGTTGTATTTAAAGCTCCATTAATAAGATCTCTACTTTTACTATTAAAACCTTCATATTGTTCTAATATTTTAATTACATTCTCAGACATCTCAAAAGCTCTTGAGTAATTAATAGTAATTGCAACATAAGCTATTAATATTACCATAAATATAATCATAGTAGCATAAAGCCATGTTCCAGCTAGCGCATTTCTCATCACACTCACCCTATTCTATTTATATTATAATAATATATTAATCTATTAACAATTAAGTTTGTAAATAAAAAAGAGATATTTACATATCTCTTATTCATATTTATACATATCTTTACTACGTTTAATATATCTATAAATTAATATACCAGCAACTACAAGTATTATTAATACTATTACTGTTATAACTACAGGAATCCATATTCCTGAAGATTTTTTAATTTCAATATTATATGTACATAAATCACCATTTTCAGCTTTTACATTAATTGTGATTATTGAGTTATTACCTAAGTTACTATTACCTAATACCTCAACAGTAGCATGTAATGGATCTGATGGAATAATATCCATATATAAAGATTTAGTTTTTCTACTAACTCTTAAATTATAGTTATAATTATTCTTATCAAATTTTAAATCATAATCATTCAAAGCAATATTAGCAATTGTACAATCTTTTGATTCACCTGTATAACGAGTAACATTGATTGTTATAGTTTTAGAATTACCATCTTCAGCTATAACATTAACTTTAATAGTTGTATCTTCGTCAGGCATATCATAAGCGCCTTCAATTTCAGTTATTGTTTTTTCATCTTCTGTATCAACTATAATATCTACATCTTTTACACCATATGGTAATTGAATAGTATATAAATCATATCCATTACGATATTTAATATCAGTTCCATTAATAGTAATTGAATTAATATTTAAATTACCAGATTTAGGTGGTTCAGTAGGCATTGTTGGTCTAGTTACTTCTGAAGTTGTTTCTTTAGTTATAACTGGAATAATTTGTCTTGTTGTTCCTGATCCTGTTCTTCTAGTAACAGTCTTTTTAGTTGCTGTAGTAGTTTTAGCAGTTACAGTCTTAGATGTACCAATTGGAGTTTGAGTAGTAGTTCCATTTGGATTGTTATAAGGACTACCATCTTTATTTCTATTACAATCAACTAACATAACTCTTGTACAATAAGAACCACTGTTAGCTTGACAAGAACCAGCAAATTTAGAACATCCATCACTAGTCATTTTTGTATATGGTGTTGCATTACCATTTGTACATCTATAACCAGATGATGAAACCATGTTTCCTAAGTTCCATTTACCTGTTGTAGAACACATAGCTCTATAACATGATTTATATTCATATGAATCTTTTATTAATGTTCCAATGTCAGCAAATGCTTTACATTCATTAAAGCTCATACCATATGTACCAGTATAAGCTTTAATTGTTGTTGGAATAAATAAAGATACAATAAGAATTAAAATGATTTTATTTAACTTTTTCATATTATCACCTATATTACTTAAATTATAATTTATATATAATTATTATTCAAGATTTTAATGTCTTCTATTAACACTTATAATCTCTATATCATCAGTTAATTGTTTAACTCTTTCAATTATTCTTTTACTCTTTACTTTATCTACACTATCTTTAGTTTCAGCTAAATGGTTTTCTAATTCTTCAATATTTAAATTAGATGTAATAAATGTTGGTAATTTCTCATCCATACGATATTGTAGAATAGTTGATAGTATTTCATCTCTTGACCAAGAAGTAACACTTTCAGCACCAATATCATCTAATAATAATAAATCACATTCCATCAATTCATTCATCTTTTTATCAAATGATGAACCAAATGATTCTTTTAAATCAACTAATAATCTTGGATAATGATAAATAATTGGTTCATATCCTTCTTTCGCTAATTCATTAAATAAAGCAGCTATTAAATAAGTCTTACCACACCCAAACGAACCATGTAGAAATAGTCCTTTAATATGTTTATTATTTTTATATTCTTTATAGAAATTAACAATCCATTTAATTGCTTCTACTCTATTCTTATCTTTTTTATCTATATCTTTCATATTAGCTGTTCTTACTGCTAATGGTTGATTATACATTTTAGATGAATTCTCATCTATACTTATTTCTTCTTGTTTATATTTACAAGCAATACTATCAAAGACTAATATATTACCATTTAATCTAGGATAATAAATATATCCTTTTGATGGATTCTTACATTTATCTAATCCTGGACAATTCTTACAATTATTTAATTCACATACACTTCTTTGTAATTTAGAAGTATGCTTCATAGCAAATTCTTCTTTAATTTTTAATTTATTAATTAATTTAATAAATTGAGGATCTTTAGTTGCTTCATGATAATTCTTTTTTAAATCTTGTATTAAATTACGATTATCAAACTTCTCTATCTTCATTCATATCCTCCTTAATTAAATATTTCCATTTCTTTTTCTAGTTCTTGTAATTCTTCATCACTTATTTCATCAGATGAATTAGTTTTATTCATCCATGAAGGAATAGTTATTTCTTTCTTAGCTTTAGGTATTATCTTCTTAACTACCTTATTATGATTCTTTAAGACTTGATCCATAGCTTGAGGAACTGTCTTAACACCTGCTCTATTCCATGAAGATGCAATAGTATCTAAATAGTTTTGATTTAATTTACCATTGTTAATTCTAATTGCATAATCTATTAATACATTAATAACCCCTGGAGATAATCCTTGATCTATTGCTAAGTGTTCAAGTATTTTTAAATCTCTACTTGTAGGTTTGATATTATTATTTTTAAACTTTAAGAAATCATATGGTTTAGTATTTTCAAATACCTGTATCATCTTATCTCTATTAGTGTTTCCACCTACAGGTGTCTTAAGGTATTCAGGTTGACTACGATAAATAATTGTTGGTAGGGAACCATTATTATTGAATTCATAATTACGTCTTACACTATCAATTAATTTATCTTTGTCTATTATACCAGCATTATCTATAACTAATCTAATAAATTCAGACATCTTTATAGTATCTACATTATAGATAAATGCTAATTGATTAATTAATTCTCTAGTTCTTTTATTAAATGATTTATCATTTAATAATCCATTAGGTAATGAAGATATTAATAAATCAAAATCAATTAAAGAACTTATATTAATACTTGCTTTATTCTTTCTTCTAATCTCTTCATTTTCTTTTTCAAATGGAGTAACGACTTTAAATGTATCATTCATAGATGAAGTTATTTCAGTATATTCTTTTTTAGATATAAATACTCTTCTATAGTATTCACTTACTTCATGATAT
Organism: uncultured bacterium; assembly: GCA_946643435.1. GTDB lineage: Bacteria > Bacillota_I > Bacilli_A > RF39 > UBA660 > UBA6985. The sequence continues at coordinate 36,836 of CAMPCD010000003.1, read as the reverse complement.
TCTGTTTCACCTATATTATTTAATAATAAAACTGATAATATAGGATGATTTAAAAACTCATATGCTGATAATGGTGAATATAATTCATATAAGTATTCATTTAAACTAACATTTTCTTTAACAAATGATTTTAATAATCCAACTGCTTCTAGAGCTTTTCTAGCTTGTACTATATTGTTTAAAGAATCTTTTAAAGTAACCATTAAGTGTTTATGGTTTAAGTCTCTAGATATTACTTCACTTTTATCTAAATCTTGCCATAAAGTGAAATATAAACTTAAAGCAGTTGATCCGATAATAGGTTCATATAAACTAATTAGAACTTTTCTATCAACTTCAGTTAATATAGTTTGATTAACTACAGTATAAATATCTGCTGGTGTAACGCTATCTTTCATATGAACCTCCTATAAACATTATATTATTAATAAGTGTTAAAATCTATTATTTTTAACCTTAGGAAGATAATTTGTTGAATTGTTGAAAAGATAAAAAGACTACTTCTTTTTAGTAGTCTTCTTCTTTTTATTTTCTTTTACTTCTTTTGATTCTTCTTTTTTATTTGGATCAAATGAAATTTGAAATCCATATAATTCTAATTCATTATTTAATTCTTGAGTAATATCAACAATATCCTTTTTAACTTTTATTGCCATATTATACCTCTTGAATAACTGCAATTATCATTGGTTTAGTTTCAGTTTCATTATAGAAATACTTAGATAATTGTTCTCTTATTTCATTCTTAATTTGATTATAATCAACAAACTTAGGAGTTGTATTCTTTTCAATTATTGCTAAAGATATTTCTTTTATCTTTTCAATCATTTCAGCTGAATCTTTAACATAGATAAATCCTCTAGTCATGACTTCAGGACCAACAAGAACTTTCTTAGTTTGTTTATCTAATGTAGCAGATATTAACATTATTCCATTTTCAGCTAACATCTCTCTATCTTTAAGAACTAATTCACCAACATCTTCTGATGAATCACCATCAATTAAAACAGTATCTATCTTTATTGATTCAAATTTATCTTGTAATTTACCATCAATAAATTCAACTATATCACCATTTTGTTTTAAGATAATATTTTCTTTTGGCATATTTAATGCATAAGCTAAATTTGCATTGTTAACCATTGATCTATATTCACCTTTAACTGGCATATAGTATTTAGGTTTAATTAAATTTAACATTATCATTAAGTCTTCTTGAGAAGCATGATGTAATATAGTTTTACCTTTTGGTATAGTTATACTACTTGCTCCTTTTTGAGCTATTTGATCTTGTAATTTAACAAGTACTTTTTCACATGAATCATATGAAGGCTCTGCAAATAAGAATGTATCTGTAGATTTAATATTAATAAACTTATCATTTCCAGATACTATTTTACCTATAGTAGCATATGGTTTTTCTCTATCATCACATACTAATAAAATAGTTTTTTCTTGATTGATATCATTTAAATCTCCAAGTAATCCTTCTTTAACTGTTAGATATCCTTCCTTCATAGCCATATTAACTATGTTTTGAAGTTTTTTACCCATGATAACAACTTTTCTATGCATATTAGATGATGCATCTAATATTTCTTGAATAGTATGTAAGTGTACAGGTAAAGTAGATATAATCATTCTTCCTTCTGCATGATTAATTTGATCTTTAAACCAATTAGTTAATCTATGTTTAGGAGATGTATGTCCAGGTATTTCTGAAAAAGTTGATTCAGATAATAGACATAAAACACCTTGTTTACCTACATAGGCTATCTTACCTAAATCCATAGCATAAGCTCCATCCATGGTAGGATCAATTATAAAGTCTCCAGTGTAACAAATAATTCCATCTTTAGTATATATTGCATACATACATGCATCAGGCACTGAATGTGATACATTAATTGGGAATATACCAACATCACCAAAAGTAATCTTTTTATTAACCTTTATTTCAACTATACTCTTTTCTTTAATTCCTTCTAGTAATAAATATTCCTTTGTATATCTTGTACAATATATTTTAATATCAGGGATAATGTTTAATAAATCCCCTACACCACCCATATTTTCTAGGTGAGCATGTGTAATGAATACACCAACAATTTTATCTTTATTCTCTTTTAAATATGAATAATCAGGTAAGATATAATCTATACCATATTCATTATCAATGGCGTATTTAAGTCCACAATCAAGCACAAATATTTTGTCATCTATTTCGACAACATAAGTATTTTTACCTGATTCGTTTAAACCACCAAGTCCAAATATTCTTATTTTACTCATTTAATTCAATTCCTTTCATAAAGAAATAAAGGCTTTTCGTAAGTGATATAAGTATAACATAATTAGTTTTTTATTTCAATCTAATAAAAAAGATAACAATATTAATTGTTATCCTTTGTAGTATCTATTCTAGCAAATAGTATTTCAGGAGTATTTACTTTTGTTCCTGATACATATCCACCAAATGTCTTAGTTGAATCATAAGATTTTAAATCTGTATTTATTTGATTAAAGATTTTTTCTGCTGTATCTGGTAAGAATGCTTGTAAGTATACAGCACATACTCTAATTGACTCAATTAAGTTATATAATACTTCTTTTAATCTATCTTGTTTAGTTTCATCTTTAGCTAATATCCATGGAGTTGTTTCATCAATATATTTATTTGATGCTCTTAATACTTCAAATACATCATCAATAGCATCAGCTACTTTTAATTCATCCATATGCTTAGCAACTTTATCACCAAGTGATGTAACTAAGTCTTTTAGGTTTTGATCCATAGTATCAGTTACATTAGTTTGTTCTACTACGCCATCAAAATATTTATTACTCATTGATATAGTTCTATTAACTAAATTACCTAGAATATTGGCAAGATCACCATTTATTCTTTCAACTAATAAATCTTCAGTAAATACACCATCATTAGCAAATGGTATTTCATGTAAGAAATAATATCTAACAGCATCTACACCATATTTATCAACTAAATCATCAGCATATACTACATTACCAACTGATTTACTCATCTTTCCATCAGCCATGATTAACCATGGATGACCAAATACTTTCTTAGGTAATTCAATTCCTAAACTAAATAAGAAGCAAGGCCAATAAATAGTATGGAATCTTATTATATCTTTACCTATTAAGTGTAAGTCTGCAGGCCAGAACTTCTTAAAGTTTTCATTACCACCATCAACATCATATCCTAAGAATGTAATATAATTAGTTAATGCATCTAGCCATACATATACTACATGTTTAGGATCAAAATCTACAGGTATACCCCAGTCAAATGCAGTACGTGATACACATAAATCTTGTAATCCTGGTTTAATGAAGTTATTTAACATTTCATTCTTTCTTGATTCAGGTTGAATAAAGTCAGGATGAGATTCAATATAATCTTCTAATTGTTTTTGATATTTACTTAATCTAAAGAAATATGATTCTTCACTCTTCTTTTCAACTGGTCTTCCACAGTCAGGACAAACCTTAACACCATCTTCATTTTCTACTACTTGTGTTTCAGTCCAGAATGATTCATCAGGTACACAATACCATCCTTCATATTTATCTAGATAGATATCATCTTGTTCATACATCTTTTTAAAGATATGTTGAACTATTTTTTCATGTTCTTCATCTGTAGTTCTTACAAATCTATCATATGTAGTATTCATCAAATCCCAAATACGCTTAATTTCAGCTGCTGCTTCATCAACATATTGTTGTGGAGTTATTCCTTTATCCCTAGCTTTATTTTGAATTTTTTCACCATGTTCATCTGTACCAGTTTGAAGATATACATCATATCCTTCTAATCTTTTGTTTCTTGCTATTGCATCAGCTAAGACAATCTCATAAGTATTACCAATGTGAGGTTTACCTGAAGCATAAGCTATTGCTGTAGAAATATAATATTTTTCCATTTTTATTCCCTCTTTCTAAAATAAAAAAGACCATGATGTAGGAACGAGATGAACCCGTGGTACCATCCTACTTCATGATCTTTAAATCACCTTAATTAATCTTAACGCGAATACACGGTTAATGCTCCAGACCCATTCGACTAATCTTCCACATGTCTACTTTCACCTAACTAGACTCTCTAATAATGCTTTCAATTAGCTTCTTTCCTTCATCGCTTAACGAACATAATATAACACATATTTTTATATTAATCAATAAATAAAATAGAAGGACTCAAGTTTCCTTAAGTCCTTCATAAAGGGTAACACGTTGTTAGTCTGTTGTAATAACTGTTGCATGTTCATGTTGTCTATTCTGTTGTAGATTCTGTTGATAGTTCTCAATGTGTTAAAAGTTTGTTGAAAATGTAATTTCAAATGATGTCCTATAAAATATCAACCTTAAATCCCTTTTCCCCATCGGGTGTTATTACCCTTATCCACATTATATAATAAGACATAAAAAAAATTCAATACTTTAATTGAATTTTCCTACTCGAGAATTTAATTCTTTAAGAATCATCGCGATTAATTTTTTTGTAGCACTTAAATTAACACTATCATTAATATTAACATTATTAGATAAATAATATTTAACATCCATTAATTCACTAGTTTCACATTTAGTTATAAATTCTTGATACTCATGTTTGATTAAAGATTCATTCATATTATTAATAATATTACTAGATCTTATTTTATACATCTTATCATTAATAATTAGTTTAACTAATGGTATTAATGATGATAATCTCTTACTATTATTAAAAGCTACAGTATTGCTTTTATATTTATCATAAAAAATATTATATGCTGATTTTTCTGCTTCATCTAATTCATGTTTATTTAACATAGATAATAACTTAATTAAATCATTATCTTGGAAAGCATCCATACCATTCTCAATGATGGCTGCATATACTTGATTTATTTTATTTTGATCTACCATTCTTACACATCCTTGTTCAAGTAATTATGTATTGTCTCACCTATTTGTCGTTCAAATTCAAAATAAGATGATAAGAATATTTTAATAAATATATTAAAATGTTGTTTATTAAATACATCATATATTCTTCTATATACTTCATCAACTGCTACTACTCTTGCTTTTAATCCATCATTTGGAGAGTATGCTTTAGTCTTACGAACTATTGAGTTATATGATTCGACTAACTTAGATAAATTTATACCTCTTTTATATACTGCTTCTAGTTTATATTGATTATAAGTTGAAGCTCCTTTAATAATAGAAGTCATTATTAAATCCTTATCGTCAGTAGAATAAGATGATATATTACTAATTACATATAGATTCATGAAATAGTATCCTAAAGATATCATTTCATTAAAGATATAAGGATCAGCTATAAACTTTTCTTTTTTCTCAATTCCCTTAATATCTAATTTCTTAATAATAGAATAAATCCAATTAATATTTTCTTGATATAATTTTTGAGTTAATTCATCATATTCAAGCATACTAATTACCTTCCTATTCTAGTTAAAGTATAACATATATACTAAATAAAAAGAAGAACTATTTCTTTAGTTCTTCTAATTTTTTCTTTTCTTCTTCTAGCTTTTGTCTATCCATTTCAACAATGTTAGCTGGAGCTTTATTAACATAGTTTTCATTAGATAATAGTTTTTCTCTTCTAGCTATTGATTCTTCTAATGATTTTATTTGTTGTTCTCTTACTTCTTTATCGGCTTCAGTCATTTGTTTTTCGAAGTAAATAGTAGCTTTTACTCTAGATGAGAATACTTTATAAGCATTCATTCCTAGTGGTTCATTTATAACATTTTCAGATAATTTTAATAATTTAACAATTAACTCATTATCATCTTCAGTATCAAACATTATCTTCATATCTTTAGAGATATTGTTTTCAGCTTTAACATTTCTGAAGTTCTTAATAAATGTTATTTCATCTTCTATTATTTCTTCTTCTGTTTCAAATATTTGTTTCTTATCATATTTTGGATAAGTTGATATCATGATAGATTCAGCATCTTTAATTGGTAACTTTTGATATATTTCTTCTGTTACAAATGGCATGAATGGATGTAACATCTTTAAGATACCTGTTAATACATAACATAATACTGACTTTGTTGTTTCATCTTCAATTGAATACTTAGCCATTTCAATATAATTTGAGCAGAAGTCATCATATACGAAATTATATAATTCTGATCCTACAATATTGAAATCATATTTATCCATATGTTTAGTAACTTGTTTAACTACTTTATTATATTTAGATAATATCCATTTATCTTCAGGTTTTAAATTATCTAATTTAATCTCTTTTAAGTTTTCAATATTCATTAAAACGAATCTAGATGCATTCCATACTTTATTGATATAATTCCATGTAGATTTAATCTTTACTTCATCAAAGTTAAGATCAGTACCTGCTGCTACATCAGTAGTTAAATAATATCTTAATGCATCAGCACCATATTCTTTAATCATATCCATAGGATCTACACCATTACCTAAAGACTTAGACATCTTTCTTCCTTGTTTATCTCTAACAAGACCATGTATTAAACAATCTTTAAATGGTCTTACACCATTTAATTCTTCAGATTGGAATACCATTCTTGCTACCCAGAAGAATATAATATCAAATCCTGTAACTAAACAATCATTAGGAAAATATCTTTCCATGTCTTCTGTTTTTTCAGGCCAACCTAATGTTGAGAATGGCCATAATGCAGATGAGAACCATGTATCTAATACATCATTATCTTGTACCCATCCTTCACCTTCTGGTGCTTCCATACCTACATATACTTCATCACCTTTATACCATGCAGGTATTCTATGTCCCCACCATAATTGTCTAGATATACACCAGTCATGTTGTATTTCCATCCAATGATTTAAATGTTTTTCATATCTTGATGGGAAGAAGTTAACCTTCTTATCTTTATCCTTTTGGAATTCTAATACTCTATCAGCTAATGATTCCATCTTAACAAACCATTGTTTAGATAAGTATGGTTCAACCATAGCTCCAGTTCTTTCTGAATGACCAACTGAGTGAGTCATTGGTTCAATATCTAATAATAATCCTTGTTCTTTTAAATCTTTAAGTAAGTTTTCTCTACATTCTTCTCTTGTTTGTCCTTCATATTGAAGAGCATTTGCATTCATAGTTGCATCAGGATTCATTACAACTATTCTTTCTAAGTTATGTCTTTCTCCTACTTCAAAGTCATTAGGGTCATGAGCAGGCGTAATTTTAACAACACCTGTACCAAATTCAGGGTCAGCATGTTCATCACCTATAATAGGTATTTCTTTATTAACAATTGGTAATATAACTTTTTTACCAATTAAATCTTTATATCTTTTATCATCAGGATTTACAGCTACTGCAGTATCACCAAATAATGTTTCAGGTCTAGTAGTTGCTACATCTAAATAATCATCAGTACCAACAATGACATATTTTAAATGATAGAAAGCACCTGGATCATCTTGATATAAAACTTCTTCATTAGATAAAGCTGTTTGAGCAACTGGGTCCCAGTTAATAATCTTTTCACCACGATAGATTAATCCTTTATTATAGAAATCAACAAATACTTTAGTTACAGCTTTGTTTAGACCTTCATCTAAAGTAAATCTTTCTTTAGTATAATCTAATGATAAACCTAATTTTCCCCATTGTTCACGAATTGTATCACCATGTTCATGTGTCCAATCCCAACAAGCCTCTAAGAATTTTTCTCTACCATATTCATATTTATTAATGCCTTGATTCTTTAATTTTTGTACTACTTTAGCTTCAGTAGCTATAGCAGCATGGTCCATTCCTGGTAACCATAAAGTATCATAACCTTGCATCCTTTTAAATCTAATAATAATATCTTGTAAAGAAGTATCTAATGCATGTCCTATATGTAATACACCTGTAACATTTGGAGGTGGAATTACTATACAATAAGGATCCTTAGATTTATCTCCTGAATTAAAATAACCTTTTTCTTTCCAAGTATTATATTTTCCTTCTTCTACTTTTAAATGATCATATTTAGTATCTAACATATTAATCACTTATCCTTTCATCTAAATATTTATTACATATATCTTGTAATTCATTTAATATTATTTTTTGTTCATCTGATGCTCTATTTAATAGAGTATTAAATTTATTACTTATAATATTAAATTCTTTAATAACTTCAAATGATCTTTTGAAATTCAAATCAAATATAAATGCTATACATCTTAATATATTATATGAATCCATCTTTTCATATCTTTCATCATTCAAGACTAGAGTATGATTTTTAATAGATTGAATAGCCTCTTCAGGTAAAATAAATGTTTCATCTTCACAAGTTAATCCTTGTGTAGCCATGATATCTAATTTATCTGCATCTCTAGTTATATTACAGAATAGTTTAGTTCTATCTGGTAATTCACTAGGAACATCTTTCTTATTATGATACTTAGTTGATAGTAATACTATCTCATCTTCATAACCAGCTTCTTTTAAGATATTATATCCTTCATCACCATGATCAAATGATAAACTATCTATAAATGTATTATAAGTAGCAAATTGTTTAAATCTTGCTATATCATGGAATAATGCACATCTAGTAGCTTCTAAAAAATCTGCATATGTTAATCCTTCAAGTACAGCAATATCTCTTGCATAGTTGACCACTCGAAATGTATGATCTAATTTTGAGTGTACTCCATATAAACTACTATCATATTTATTATATTCATTATAAAAAATGTTTAACTCTTGTTGTAACTCTGAATTCATATTAACCCTTCTTATCAATAAAAAAAGATATTCATCATAAAGACGAATATCTCGTGGTACCACTTTAATTACTTCTCAATATACTTAACGCGTATAACTCGTTTATATTTACTACTATTTCAATATAACAACTCCCAAGCTACCTTCAGTTATATCTCTTAAGAATACTTTTCAGTCTATGAGTATTCATCCCTAGTAAGATATTCTAACTTACTCCTCTTGTTCCTCGTTTTATATGAATAATTTTATCATATTATTATTTTTTTGCAAGTGTTATTATCTTCTTTGAGAACTTCCTTGATCTTGTTCTCTAAACACTTCTGCTTTTGCTTCTGAAATTTCTCTATTAAATTGTTGAGATAAAATCTCTGCTGCTTGCATTCCCCAATTATCTGCTAGATTAGTAACATGTCCAGATGTAACTGATAGAATGAAATCACGCATACTAAATTTAGATGCTAGGTTCATCATTTTTTCAGGATCAATAAACATATTAAAATTACCAGATAAACTTGTACTTAAAGCACCTGCTAACATATGTTTTCCAGATACATTATATAATTTTCTACATTCACCAATCATTTGCTCTCTAATTTGTTCTTTTTGTTCAACCGCTTCCTTATTTGAATTAAGTGTTTGAGATAAATAATCCATATAAAAAATTACATAGTTTTCTATATTACCTTGAGTAATACTAGCAACCATATCTTTATTTAAGTATTGTTTAAATGCATCTCTTAATCCATTATCCCTAGTTATTAAACCAGTATCACCTGTTTTCATATATTCATCTAATTGTTTTATTACAATAGCTTGATCTCTATATTTTTCTAATAATCCATATTTTATATATTCATTTAATATTTTTTGGCCTGAACCCATTTCAATCACCTACATAATTGTATAATATTTTTTAGTATTTTAATAGTCTTTTTACACTTCATAACTTTAAACGACACATGAAAAATGATATTATTAAATAAGAGGTTATAAGATATGGCAAAAAGAAAGAAAAGACTTAAAAAGAATATAAGATTTGTATTATTTATACTTATAGTTGGAATCTTAGGATTTGGGATTTATAAATTGTTACCAAATAATAAACAAGATACTAATGATACTAACGTAACTACAACTAAAAAGAATGAAACTAATAATAAATCTAAAACAGTTAATTTATCTTTAGTTGGAGATATTATGTATGAAGGCTTATATTTAGATGCTGTTAATGCAGGAGAAAATCCTGATGATTATTTAAAAATGGTAGCAGATAAATATTTCAATAAAGATGATATATCTATTGGTAATTTAGAAACTACAATAACTGATAATAATAAATTAAAAGTAAATGGATATGGATATGAATTCTGTAGTCCTCAAAATGTTATTAAAGCTTTAGATAATAATTCTATTGATGTATTAGGTACAACTAATAATCACTCTACTGACCGTGGTATTGATGGTATTAATAGTACTATAGATTATTTAAAGAACAATACTAATATTATGTCAGTTGGTTCATATAAATCAAAAGAAGATAGAGCTAATTTAAGAATTATAGAAAAGAATGGCGTTAAAGTTGGATTTGTAGCTTATGCATTAGGTATGAATGACTTTGGTACTTATATAACTGAAAATGAAGCTTGGAGATTAGGATTATATAGAAAACCACCTTCATATAATCAAGTATCAGATGAATATATTGAATTAATGAGACAAGAAATAAGAGAATTAAAAAAGAATGTAGATGTCGTAGTTGCTATTATGCACTGGGGACAAGAGTTCCACTTTGAAGAAAGAGAAGTAGATCAAATAAGATTATCTAAAGTTCTTAATGAAGAACATGTAGATGTAGTATTAGGTTCTCACTCACACTGCTTTCAACCAGTTAAATGGTATACAAGTAATGATGGATATAAAACTTTAGTATTCTACTCTATGGGTAATTTTACTTCATCAGATCCTACTTTAGATAATAGAGCTAGTCTAGATTATGTTAAAGCTTATCAATTAGCATTACTTGCTAATATAGATATTACAATTGATAATAATAAAGTTATATTTAATAAAGTTACTACTGAACCTATTATTAATTATTATAATAGTAATAAAAGAAACTTTAAGATGATTCCTTTATCTGAATATACTAATGAATATGAATCATCACACTATTTATATAATCAAGGTTTAACTAAAGATTATATTAATAGTTTATATAATAGAATTATTCCTGAAGAATTTAGATAAGAGGTTTTGGACATGAATAAAATAAATAATATACAAAAAGCAAGAATTGGTGCATATGCATTCATGGGTGCTACCCTTGGTAAGATTAAACATATACCAGATTATATGTATAATAAATTAAGATGTTATTATCATAATGGTGTTCCATTTTCATTCTTTATTCTATTTCCTGAAATATTTACTATTAAGCCATTTGATAGATGTATTCTATTCACTAAGGTATTAGAAGAAAATGATTACCAAATAGTATTAGCTGATAAAACAGTTATGGGACAAAGATCATTTATTATTGCAAATGATAAAGTATATGATATTGGATTAGGTACTATAACAGATAAAGATTATTATTTTAAATTATATAAACCAAGTGATTTAACAATCATGCAAAAAGATGAAATTGATGCAATTATTAAAGAATATGAAATTGGTTCATCTAATTTAAAAGATGCTGAAAATGTTGATATAGATAAACTAGATAAATTAGATGATATGATTAAAAATTATAAAGGTAAACATAAAGCTTTATATGATAGACAAGTAAAATCTTATTTTGATGATATCAATTATGAAGATGGTCTTCTATATATAGATATAAACAAAAAGAGTATGTAATATACTCTTTTTTAATTTAATGTAGATTTTAAACTATCAGATATTTCTTTAACAGAATCATCATCACCTATTAATACATATGCCCAATCACCAACTGAATAACAATCAGCTAATTTATTCATATCTTTTATTTTAGGTGTATAAGATTCTATTTTAAAACTACTATTATCTTTTAATTGTTTTCTTGCTACTTTATAGATATCATCGATATTGATATTAGTTAATACTTGTCCTTTAAGTGAATCAATAATATCATTATAATTTGATAAGATATCTTTATTAGTCAATTTATTAATAGTAGCAGTTAATATTTGCATTTGATGATTACCTCTTGAAATATCTCCATTAGCAAAAGCATGTCTATTTCTAGCATATGCTAAGGCTTGTTTACCATTCAAATTATTAAGACCTTTATCTATACATATAAGATCATTTTTCTTTAACGATCTTTCTTCATTAGATTCACAGAACTTATCTTCAATATCAACATCTACTCCACCTATTTTATCTATAATATTAATAAATGAAGAGAAATTAATTCTAACATAATAATCAATATTAACATCATATAGTTTAGATAAAGATTTCATAGTTTCATCTATACCATATAAACCTGAATGAGTTAATTTATCTTTTTTACCTTTTGTAGGTAAATCTATGTAATAGTCTCTTGGAGTTGATACCATCTTTATTTCTTTTTTATTTAGATTAACTGCTAATAATAAGTTAACATCACTTCTAGCATTAGAATTAATCTTACCCATAGTATCTATACCTGAAATATATACTACAAATGGTTTATCCATAATATTCTTATTGCTTCTTTCAACTTTAATCTTAGTTGTTATTTCTACTGAATGTATCTTTCTTAATTTATTAAAATCAGTTTCATTATATTCTTTAATAACATCTACATAAGATTGTTCAATTATAACAGCATCTACTTCTTCATTTATTATGCTATCCATTAATTTATTTATATCATCTGATATTCTAGTCTTATATTGTATTTCTTTACCTATCTTATCTTTTACTTCATTTATATTATCATCCATGATATAAGATATCATCTTATTATTAATATCTTTTAATTCTTTATAATCACTTTTATCTAATACATATACATCATATGTATATGTACGAATACCATTATCAATGATAGATGATAAGAATATAATTGCTTTATTACCAAATATATAAAATAATATTTGAATTATTATTAATATAAGCACAAAGAAAGATAAAACATTCTTACACCATACTTTTAACTTACTAGTTAATCCTTTAACAAATAAAAAATCTATAATACCAGTGAATAAAACCATTAATATAATTGTTAGTATAGAAAAAAGATTACTCTTAATAAGTAAGAATAAAGTAATAATTGAAAAAATAACTAATAATAATGCTACAAGCTTAAAATTCAAATGTCTTTTAGCCTTTGTTTCAACTTTCTTCATATCAACACCTAATACAATTATAACAATTTAAAAACTATATGCATTAAATGTAGACATAAAAAAAGATGTGTTTGACACATCTTATAAATTATCTCTTAAGAATGGAGGAATATCATATTCATCATCTATTGATGATGTATTATTTGTTGTTTCCTCATCATATACAGGTGCATATGGTACGTCATCTATTACTGCTTTATCAGAATCAAATCCTGTAGCAATAACAGTAACTATTACTTCATCATTTAAATCTTCATTGATAACTGCACCAAAGATAATATTAATATCTGTTTGAGCAGCTTGTCTTACTACTTCAACTGCATCTGATGCTTCAAATAATGTTAATGAATTACCACCAGTAACATTAATGATTGCATCTGTAGCACCATCAATTGATTCCTCTAATAATGGGCTTGATACAGCTTGTCTTGCAGCTTCAACAGCTCTATTTTCACCAGTTCCTAATCCAATACCAATTAATGCTGATCCTCTATTAGCCATTACTGATTTAACATCAGCAAAGTCTAAGTTTAATAATCCAGTAACAGCAATTAAATCTGATATAGATTGAACACCTCTATGTAATACATTATCTACTGATTTGAATGCATCAGTAAATACTGTGGTCTTATCAATAATACTTCTTAAATTATCATTTGGAATAACAATAATTGTATCTACATGTTGTTTTAATTCATCTAGACCAATTATAGCTTGATCCATTCTTCTCTTACCTTCAAACTTGAATGGCTTAGTTACTATAGCTACAGTTAATGCTCCAAGGTCTTGTGCAATTTCTGCAATTATAGGAGATGCACCTGTTCCAGTACCTCCACCTAAACCACAAGTAACGAATACCATATCAGCGCCTTCTAAAGCTTTTCTTATTTCATCTCTAGATTCTTCTGCAGCAGCTCTACCTGTTTCAGGATTTGCTCCAGCACCTTGACCTTTAGTAGTATTCTTACCTAATTGTAATTTATAATCTGCAGGACTAGCATTTAATGCTTGTAAATCTGTATTTGCAGCAATAAAGTCTATTCCTTTAACTCCATATTCGATCATTCTATTGATAGCGTTACATCCGCCACCACCAACACCTACAACTTTAATTCTAACTATAGGATTACCAAATTGATCAGTATTATTCATATAATCACTCCTTAATTATCAAAAAATTTGCCAAATACTCTATTAAGTAATGAACTATTAGATTTATCTTGATTAGAACCACTTAATACATCTAAGTCATCTTGAGATAATATAGAAAATTCTTTATCTCTAAGTCCTAGTTTTTCATCGAAATATTTAATCATTCCAATAGCACAAGCAAATTTATTATCTCTAGCTCCAATAACATTTACTTTACCTATTTTTGCTAGAGGTCCAAAAACACTCTCTACTTCCAAATTAAAACCTTTAAATTCTGAGAGTCCTCCTGTTATAATTATATAACTTATTTCTTTCTTTGTTAAGTAGTTTATTTCATTTTTTACTGTGTTAAGCATCTCATGTACACGGGACATACACACTTCACTTACTTCATATTGATTTAGAGTAATCTTTTCACCTAATGTATTAACAACATCTTTTGTAGTTTTAACACTTGCATTACGTTTATTAGCTAAAGCAAATGTTTCTTTTACTTCTTTAGCTACTTGATTATCTAATTTATATATAAATGATAAGTCTTGATCTACTAAATTACCACCTAATGGTAAAACATTATTATTGATAATAATACCTTTATTTATAACACCTATATTAGTTACTTCTGCACCAATATCAATAACAATACCTGTACTTTCTTTAATAAGTGATTGAGACTTCTCAGCTAAATAACTCCTATTAGCATAATAAGCTCCCATAGAAGGAATCATTACATCTACTACTGAACAATTACACTTTTCTAGTATTTTAGCTACTCCATATATTTCTCTTTTAGGAACAGATACAATAACTGTTTTAACTTGTAAAGATTTACCCTTTATTCCTTTAGGACTAATAGTAGCCACATCATCTACTTTATAACGAATAGGTATAATTGTAACTATTTCATTACCAGGTGTTAGTCCTCCAGTTATAGATTGTTGTAATACTTTTTGAATTATACTTGAAGATACTTCTCCTTCTTCTTGTATATCTATTTCTGCTTCACCTATTTTAAAATCACATGAATCTTCATTTACTGATACTACTGTCTTAGTAACTTTAACTCCTAATGTTTCTTCAGTTTTCTTTAAAATCTTTTTAATAGCGTATTCAGTTTCATCAGGATTATATATAGCACCCTTCTTAACGCCTCTTGATTGTTCTTCTAAAGCACATAATACATTTACGTGTCCATTTAAGATTTCTGCTACAACAAGTTTTATTTTAGATGAACCTATATCTAAACTAGATAGAATTTCTCTCATAAACTACACCCTATTCTTAGATAATTATACTATAAATAAATATTAAAATAAAGAATTATCGTGGTATAATTATGTTAGGTGATTTATATGACAACACTTGTAATTATTTTGAATAAAATTGTTACATTCTTAATTAATATTTTAAAAATAATATTACATAAAGATGGTTCTGTTTGGCCAGGATATATTGCATCTAAATGTGATCCAGATATATTAAATAAATTAGTATATCCTAAATTTGTTATTGGTGTAACTGGTTCTTCTGGTAAAGGATCTACTACCAAACTAATAGCTAAAATATTAACTAAGAATGGATATAAAGTTGTATGGAATAAAAATGGTTCAAATATTACTAATGCTTTAACTACTTTAATATTAAATCATACTAATCCATTCACTAAAAAAGTTAAATGTGATGTATTATTACTTGAATTAGATGAATCATCATTCTATAAAGTATTTAATAAGAATCAAATGACTCATTTAATTGTAACTAACTTAACTAGAGATCAAGTAGCTCGTAATGGAGAACCAATACTTGTTTATAACAGAGTTAAAGATTCATTATCAGATAATATTCATTTAATATTAAATGCTGATGATCCACTTGTATTAAGATATACTATTGATACTAACAATACTTATACTAAATATGGTATACAAAGATATGAAACAGATTATACTAAACCTTACAATGATACATTAGATTCAACATATTGTCCTAGATGTAATAAAAAGTTAAAATATCATTTTTATCACTATGGTAATATTGGCTCATTCTATTGTAAGGAATGTGAATTTGGAACTAATCCATTAGATTATAAAGGTAAAGATATTAATTTAACTAATAGATTCATGACTATAAATGATCATATAGTAAAATTAGATCATGGTGCATTCTTCACTGCTTATGCTACACTTGCAGCATACACTACTTGTAATTTAATTGGTATATCTGATGAAGATATAATGAAAGTATTAAACAATGATTATAAAGATTCAAACTCAGAAAATATGTTTAGAGTTGGTAGAAGAAAAATAGAAATGATAGATTCTAAACCAGAGAATGCTCTATCATATGAACAAACTATTGATTATATAAATGAACAAAAAGGAACTAAAACAGTTGTTATTGGATTTGATAATGTATCTAGAAGATATGCTTTAAATGATTTATCTTGGATGTATGATATAGATTTCAATAAACTAAATAAAAAAGATATAGATAAAATCTATTGTATTGGTAGATTTAGATATGATATTGCAGTATGTTTAAAATACAATAATATACCTGATAATAAAGTAGTTATTGTAGATGACTACAAAAGAGTATTACCTAATAAAGTATATAATCATTCAAAAGGTAATATATATGTTGTCGTATTCTTAGATATGATGGCACCTGTAAAGAAAGCTTTAAGTGAGGTGAGACGCTAATGAAAAAGATTAATATCCTACACTTATATTATGACTTAGCTAACTTATCTGGTGATTCAGGTAATATTAAGGCTATAACAAGAATATTAGATGAACAAAAAGTTCCATATAACTTAGATAAATTATCTTTAGATGATGATATTAAATTCAGTAAATATGATCTAGTTTATCTAGGACATATGAATTATGAAGTACAAGAGTTAATAAGAAAAGATTTATTAAAATATAAAAAAGATTTACTTGATGCTATAGAAAATGGTTTATACTTTATTTCTACAGGTAATTCATATGAATTATTTGGTAAATCAATAAATGGAAAGAAAGCATTAAATCTATTTGGATTTGAAAGTAAGAAAGTAACTAATATTGTAAGTGATGAAGAACTTCAAAACTTAGAAAGATTAGTATCTGAAGCAATATGTTATATGAAAGATTTAGATTATCCTATTATTGGATTCTATAATCATGGTAATGAACATACTAATAAAGATAATATCTTATTCAATGTAAAAAAAGGATTTGCTAGTGCTTCCTTAATGACTACAGAAGGAGTACATAAATACCACTTCTATGGTACATATTTACTAGGTCCACTTCTAGTACGTAATCCTTACCTATTAGATAAAATCATGAAAGATTTATTAACTGATAGAAATATTCCTTTTAAAGCTAAAGATAGTTTAGATAAAATAGCTTATAAAGAATACTTAAGAAATTTTAAAATTGATATAAAATAATCACTTCTTATTGAAGTGATATTTTTATTATTATATAATTTAATTAGAGGATATGTGTATGAGAAGCAACAATGAATTAACAATATTAAAAGAAATTAATAATATAGAATATGCTAAGTATAAATACTTTTTTATAGGATTTTTAATATCTTTAATACCATATTCACTTATTTTATTAATTGCAACTAAATTAACAGTATCTAAAACATTTGTCTATACTTTAGTATTTATTACTATATTATCTTGTGTAGCTAATGCATTTATATTAAGTAATAATATATATAATAAATTAATAGCTTTTTTTGAAAATAAATATCAATCTAATTATAAAAAGATAAAAGACTTAATTATTTGAGTCTTTTTTATCTTTTCGTTGATGATGCTTCATAGCCATATCCCACACGAGATATTTTTGATTGTTGGCAAGCACGATCATTACCAGTACACTCACACTTAATACTTGCATAAGCAGCACCAGTATTTTCACCAGATACACATGAAATAAATGAGTCACTATGAGCTGCAGTAGAATATGATAAATCAATATCATAATGTTCTCCACCTTCACTTATAATTGGTACATTTATTCTCATAATATTAGGTATTGATGAACTAGCTTTAGCTCCAAGCCCTACAGTATATTTAACTGTTATTTGTCCTAATTGTACTTCGTCAGGTATTTCATTCATTAATGAATTTAATGTTATCCATGTAGGTGCATCACCAGAATAGTCGTAATGTCCACGAACATATCTAATCATCCATGAACTATTCTTACCAGTAATACCTTTATTATTTACATCATATTTTTGATTATAATTATATATCATTAAGAATCCTACATTATCGGTTACACCATCATCAGCAAAATCAAATCTTAAACATTTGAAATCACTTCTATACATATCATTTAAGTTATAACTTTCAACATCTACTTGATATATATCACATGCAGATATTTGATAAATACCATAGTCAATTAGATCTTCTTGAATTCTTTCTGTAAATTGTGCTTGGTTTAATACGTATCTTGATTGTATTTGATTATTTCTATCTTCATTACGAACATTAACTAACATATTAAATAAAACAATAACAACCATACCTATTATTAAGATACTTAATAATATTTCAACAATAGTTACGCCACGCTTATATATATTCTTTTTCATCGTTATTTCCTCCAATAAAATCTAATATGCGTAACCACTATTAGATCCATAACCATAACCGTAATTATTCTTACAAATAGGATCAGTCTTTCCATATTCATCGTATGTACAATAGTAATTAAGATTATACTCAGATTCATCAAAATCTATATCTCTATATCCATTTCTAGATAATCTTAGTGTTGAATGAACTACATCGTATTTACCATTATCATAAACATGTTTATACTTAACAATAAAATATAATTCAGTTTTAGGATCAAAGTCTTCACCAACACCTAAACTTTGAATATAATCAATAGTAGTTGCATCAAATGACATCAAAATATCATTTTTATTTGGCGAATTAAGGATTGTACGTGGAGATAAATTAATATATATCTTATCTACATCAAACATATCTTTTAATGGATATAATGGTGAAGTAGAAGCCACATTACCTATATCACAAACCCATGGAATATAATCGTGTCCATTATCAGAAGTATTATTTTGAATAATATCATTAATATAAAAGGCTTTACTTTGCCAATTATATGATGCTCCTTTATCTAATGGAAGTGGTTTACATTCAAGTTTATCAACACCATAGCTAGGGTCGAATCCATAATAATTAGCAAGAGCTAATGATTTAATATAATTAGCTACATTATAAGTTGTATAGATACTATCAGTCGTATCAAATGTTTGTCTTTCTCTAGAAACTCTTAATATATGTGCATAGGAACCATATAATAACATTAATGTTACAGATAATACACATACTACTACAACTGTTTCCATGAAAACAAAACCATTTTTATTTCTTGTTTTCATATAATCACCTTATTTTACCATGTTACTCGCAAAGCATCCTGAACCATAACATCCTTCTAAATTTAGATTATCATTATAAGAAGAACTAACTACACCTGCTAAATATGGATCATTAGGTAGTCCTTTTCCACCATTAATGATAGGTGCCGCAGAAAAGTCACCACTACTGTATTTAGCCCAACCAAATGTTACATCTAGTTTAAATCTTAATTTATATATTGGAGTTAAAGTAGAATCAAGAAAGTCATTATTGTTGATTTCATTTTCAATTACAATCAAATCACTTGTATTATGTGTATAGCTTACAGGAGATGCAAAATAACAAAAATCTATACTTTTATTAGTATTTATAGAAGACTTATCACTTGATAAAGTTTTATTATCTACTACATCAACATACCCAAATGGATTAGTCTTAGTAACGCCATCTTTTTTATACGAATATGATAATGTATCATTTTCAAATGTAGCACCACAATAATCATTTAATATTCTTCTAGAAGTTTCATTAGCATTTGCTAAATTACCTCCAGCATTACGATAATTATCAAAGTTATAAGCTTTATATACATAATAAGCTCCACTTAGATTTGTTGGGTATGTATAGCTAGTTGTATAACCAGCATTAGCAAGAGTAGAATCTCCACTATTCATACTAACAATATAAGATCCTTTTACATTAAACAATGATCTTTTAACAGATTGAGGAATAGTAGTACTTTCTCTAATACTTCTTAATGTATTAGCATCTACTATAGAAAAATCTAAATTCTTTGTCCAATTCAAATCTATGCCAAACATTTTCTTGAACAACTCATTATCATATACTGCAGAATTCTTTTTTTTCATTTCTTCAAATACTTGAACAGCCATTGGGTGTCTTTTGTTTATAGAATCGCTTTCAAGTTTTACCTTTACGCTTGGTGCTACAACCAATAAGTCACTTAGCATTTTAACGTTGACATCTGAACCAGATACATTAACATCATATACTTGCCACATTCCCTCACCAGAAAGAATATTATACTCAAGATTATCATTTGCACGGCTAATTTGAATATAGTCACCTACTTTTAAATCCCTAAAAGTTAGATTATTGATAGTATTTAATCTTTCTCTTGCTTCTTCTTCAATCTTTTGAACTAATAATCTGTTATGTAAAAAGTTTAATAATAATACGATAAATAAAGAGATAAATACTAGAAAAAATGCATATAATAAACTAGTTGCAATAAAACCATTTTTCTTCATTTATACCTCTCCTATTCTAAATATATTATAGAATAATTAAGGGTTTATTACAATAAAAAATAGGATTTAAATAATCCTATTTCTTATATCTAAAATATTTCATTAAATAATTCATCATAATTAGATATATATTTAATATCTAGTTTACTAGTTATTTCTTCAGGTACCTCATTAACATCACCTTCATTATCAGATGGTAAATAAACCTTATTGAAGCCTGAGTTATAAGCACCTATTAGTTTTTCTTTTATTCCACCTATTTGGAATATATCTCCATGTAAACTAATTTCACCAGAGAAACATACATTACTAGGTATTTCTTTATCTAATAATAAAGATAATATAGCTGTAGTAATAGCTAGTCCTCCAGATGTACCATCTTTCTTAATACCATAGTTTAAAGCATTAATTACTATTGAATTGTTAGTTAATAATTTAGTATCAACACCATATTTCTTAGCATTAGATAAAATATAATTATAAGCTATTATAGTTGTTTCTTTAACTGAATCAGATACATTACCTATAACTTTAATAGATTCATCTGTATCAGTTAAAATAGCTTCAAATGGTACTATTACACCACCATTAGGAGTAACTCCCAATGAATATACATCACCTATGTGATGATTTTTATTTAACTTTCTATTATATACATTACTTCCTAGTATAGAAGATACTGCATCAATAGTTAATACTTTATTATTCGAATTAAGAATAATATTTCTTACTATCTTTCTTAATATTCTTTCTAGCTCTCTTACACCAGGTTCTTTAGTATAGTTATGCACAATAAAAGTTAATACTTCATCACTAATCTTTATCTTCGATACATTATATTCGTCACATATAATTGGTAGAATATATTTCTTAGCTATATTAACTTTTTCTTGTTCTGTATAAGAATTAATTTCTATTACTTCCAACCTATCTCGTAATGTATCAGGTATGTCTCTGATATCATTAGCTGTAAGAACAAATATTATTTTAGATAAATCAAATGGTTCTTCAATATAGTTATCAACAAACTCTTTATTTAAAGTAGCATCTAATATATCTAATAATATAGCTGAAGGATCTCCGTGATAGTCTTTTACTATTTTATCTACTTCATCAAATAGTATTACAGGATTAGCAGTTCCACATTTAGATAAGCCTTGCATTATCTTACCAGGAGATGCTCCTAAGTATGTTCTTCTATGTCCTGTTAATTCAGATGAATCGGATAAACCGCCTAAACTAATCTTAATAAATTCTCTATTTAATACTTTTGCTAAACCAATAGCAAATGTAGTTTTACCTGTACCAGGTGGTCCAACCAGACAAAGGATTGGAGAATTTAAATCTTTAGAATTTTTCTTTATAGCAATAAATTCTAATATTCTAGTTTTAACTTCATCATATCCAAAATGATATTTATCTAAACTCTTCTTAACTTTCTTTAAGTCCATTTCATCTTTACTATATTTATTCCATGGTAAAGATAAAACTGTATCTAGATATGATCTAATAACATTACTATCAGGATTATTTTCTGATGTATATGAATATCTTCTAACTTCATTCAATAATTTAGCTCTAGTTTTATCTGATAAATCAAGTGCTTCAATTTCTTCACTGATATGTGCTACTTCACTTTGTTTATCAATACTAATACCTAATTCTTGATTAAGTTTAGATATCTTTTGTCTTAAGATATAATCTCTTTCTTGTTTTGATAAGTTTTCTTTTATTTCATCATTAACTTTATTCTCAATATTTAATACATCTAACTCTAAATTAATATCTTTTACAAGATTATTAGCTCTTGTAAGATAATCAAATTCATTCATGTATTCTCTTTTTTTAGTTTCATCTATTGGTAAAAAGTTAACTACTACATCCGTCAACATATCTAAATCAGTTATGTTAGCTATAGTACTTGTAACTGCATTGGAAACATCAGGATTAGTTTCCATATATTCTGATATAAGTTTTTTAATAGTTCTTACTAATGCTTTTTCAGAGTCTGTTACTATATTTTGAATATATAATCTTTTAACTGTACAGTCTAATATGTTATCAGTATTTCTATATTCTTTTACTTCTACTCTATTTAATCCATATAAAGTTATTCTATAGTTACCATTTGGTAATTCTATTTTAGTTTTAATCTTACCTATAACACCATATTTAGGTAATGAATTACTATCAATAGAGATATCAGTAGCTGATAGGGAACTTATAATTAATAACTTATTGTTATAATACTTTTCAGCAGCATCTACTATCTCTTTTGATTCATCTGTAGTCAAGTCTAGTCTTACTTCTTGATAAGGAAGAAGAACTAGCTTTTGTAATAACAACACTCTTAAATTTTCAAGCATGTTCTTTCCTCCTTATTTAAAAAACGTTGTTTTCTATTATATGGTTTTTATATATTTTTGTAAATAAAAAAGTGATGGTTTTAATCACTTTTTTTAATCTATTTTTCATGTATATCGTTTATCAATTATTTTCATTTTTATACTTACATATTTCTCTAAATTTACATCCTTCACATAAAGGATTTTTAGCTTTGCAGTAATGTCTACCAAATAATAATATTTGATGATGTAGTCTTCCTAATTTATCTTTAAATCTTTTATCTAACTTCTTTTCAACTTGAAGTGGATTATCTTTATTACTTGCTAATCCTAATCTTTTAGCTACTCTTTCTACATGTGTATCAACAGCTATAACATTTTCATTAAAAATATTAGCTAATACTACATTACAAACTTTTCTACCTACTCCAGGTAATGACTCAATATATTCTCTATTATTAGGAACTATTCCATTTTGTTCTTGTAATAATCTATTAGCTATTTCTTTAATATAAATAGATTTTCTATTCATATTACCACATGGTCTAATAATATCAGTTATATCTTTTATATCAGCATTAGCTAATCCTTTTAAATCATATTTATCAAATAATACTTTAGTTACTTGATTAACTCTTTCATCAGTACATTGTGCACTTAATACTGTAGCGATTAATAATTCATAATCTTTAGTATAGTTTAAAGAGCACTTTGGATCAGGTATATAGTATTCAAATATTTTAATTAGTTCTTCATTGTTCATCAGTATCATCTAACCAATCATATTCGAATAGATTAACCATAGTATTATCTAAGTTTATTTCTTTTCTTACATCTGCAGATGTCTTATATCCTTTTTTAGCCCAAGCTTGTAATATACGTGTTATATATCTTAAAGACTTAGCACCTGAGAATACCGCTTCTTTTAAAGCTTCATGGATTAATGATTCATCATAGGTATCTAACCACCCATTTATTACTTCATATTCCATTGGTGATAATGTTCTTCCAAATTCTTCTTGGAATTCATCGAAAACATTACTCTTATTTTCTTTCTTAATATCTCTTTGGATATCATTAGTAACATACTTAAGTATATTATCTGTTGATATTACTTCATCCATTAAACCTTTATCATTAGTTATTGTTTTAGATTCAATTAGATTTAATTCTAATAACTTATCATAAGAAACCATTATTTCATCTTCAGTTAAATATACTGAGTTTCTAATTGCATCTATATCTAATGTTGGATTTTCAACATTCATAAAATAAATAAGTAATAATAAATCATTTAAATATAAAGATAATTCATGAGCAACTTTAATTAAATAATTCTTAATTAAATAATCCTTCTTTTTTAATGTATTATAAATTACATTATTCACGATATCATCTCCAATTATTTTCTATATATTTAATTATCTCTTTCTTATCATTTTTTAATTCATTATCTAATATTTTAATCTCTAAATCAGCAATAATATCTTTTATTATTCTACCTGGTTTAATATTTAATAGTATTAATATATCATCTATTCTAATATCTATGTCTTTACTAGAATATATTGGTAGATTCTTATATAACTCTGATACATATGAACGATCAATAGATAATAAATCACATGCTAATTGACAAGTATATAGACCATACTTATACAAAATAGTATTATCTATTATACCATACTCACATATTTTTTTAATATTATTAATTTCATTAATTTCGTTTTTAGTAAATGGATATTTTTTAGCATCTAATTCACTCCAAATAGTTAAAGGAAAACAAGAATCTTTAATATCTTCAGGAATAGTTATTTCTAATACATCTTCTAATCCTAATTCTTTAATATATTTTAATCCTTCAATTCTATTGTTAGAATTAATTATATAATCTAATTCTTCTTTTCTTCTTGTATAACTTAATGTTGATAATAATCCTTTATTTTGTTTAATAAAAATAACTAATTCAGGATCTATATCAAAAGATAATAAAGTCTTAAATCTAATAGCTCTTAATATTCTTAAAGGGTCTTCAACTATTCTATCTTTAATGTTACCTATTAGTTTTATCTTCTTATTCTTTATATCTTCTTGTCCATTACAGAAGTCATATATCTTACCATCTATATCCATATATAAAGAGTTAATAGTAAAATCTCTTCTTACATAATCTAATTCCATGCTATCAATATATTCAAACTCTAATGGTCTTCTATTTTCATATGATATTTCTTTTCTAAAAGTAGTTATATCAAATGAATATGAACCTATCTTAAAACTTACACCACCATAGTTATGATTTGATGCTTCAGGAAATAATTCTAATAATTCATTTGGTTTAGCTGATGTAGCGATATCAATATCATATGATTCATTACCTAATAAGAAATCTCTAATATATCCACCTACAATATAACCTACATAACCTTTATTAATTATTTTCTTTAATACTTTTTTTATTTCATTATTCATATTGATTCCTCACTTATATTATACTAGCAGAAAATAAAAGTTGATAAAAAATACCAACTATCTACTATGCATGTTTTTAATTCTTTCAGGAGTTAAAAAATAATATCCCCCTGACATACCAATATTCTTTTTCATATCTTCTTCTTGTTTAATTCCTTTTGCCGCTAATGAAATTAATCTTTTTTCCATTTTTCTTTTAGTTATTTCATTATCTAATGTATGAAATAGTCCCTTTTTTTCATAATATGAAACTAGATTAAAAGGTGCACCAGTTGCTTTAGATACTTCATCTAATGTTGCATTACTATGACTATTAATATAATCTCTTATAGCTGGTCTAAATTTAGAATCACATTCAATACATACTCTTATGTTATCAAATGAAATAGTTTTCCCACATGATACACAAGCACCAATATTTTTAGGTTGTAACATATCTTCTAATTTCATACTATCACCTACTTTAATTTTATCATTCTTAACACAATAAATAATATAATATACAAACCTTTTACATGCCTTTTACAAAAGATAAACAACACATTTTTTAAAGGTGTTGGATATGGTTGAATCACATATATTAAAGATATATATTTTTATATAGTTGGGTGAATATATATGGATAAGAAGTTTAAGAAAATTATTAAAATACAACTTATTATTTTTACACTTATTCTATTTGTTGGATATGCTGGTTCAACAGCAGAATTAATACAAAATTCAGAAGCTAAAATAGCATTTGATAAAAATGATTTTAAAGTATACTTTTCTGAATATACACATAATTCTGGAAAAGCATCAGCTTTTCGTTCCGACTACGATAATACATTAAGTGTTTATACAAGCTCATCATTAAAGCAAGGAGATAGTAGCACTATTGATTTTACTATAACCAATAATTCATCCCAATACGACGCATATGTATATGTAGAACCCGATACTTCTAATCAAAAAGAAGCTGACTTTAATTATGATGAATACTTTGAATATGAGTTAACAAACTTTAAGCAAAGCGAACCTACTTTAGTAAAAGCAAAAGAATCAGAAAAAGGAAAAATAACAATAACTGTTAAAAAAGATATACCTGATAAAACAAGTTTGCAATACGAAATTATACTTAATATTAAAATTACATCTATAGAAAGAATAGAAAAAGCTATTCCAAAATATCATACAGTTACCTTTGATCCTAATGGTGGAGAATGCACTGAATTAACAAGAATTGTTGAGGAAGGAACTAAAATCGGTAAATTACCTACTCCAACAAGAGACGAATATAAATTTAATTATTGGATGAATGCT
The DNA here is from genome assembly GCA_946643435.1 of uncultured bacterium. GTDB lineage: Bacteria > Bacillota_I > Bacilli_A > RF39 > UBA660 > UBA6985. The sequence continues at coordinate 9,780 of CAMPCD010000003.1, read as the reverse complement.
AAGAATTACGCTATGGCTTGGGAAAGTGATTATATAATGGAAGATATGACTTATAAAGCTCAATGGGAACCAACCATTAACGAAATATTTTACGATGCTAATGGTGGAACTGGAACTATGGAAAATAGTAAATTCGATATAAATAAACCTGGTAAATTAAGAAAGAATACTTATGTTAGACCTGAATATATATTTGAAGGTTGGGCATTTAAGCCCGACGCCACAACACCAGATTTCACTGATGAAGCAACATTTAAAGACAATGCTTTATTCAAGAGACACGACATTAAATTATATGCAGTATGGAGAAAAAAAATAATAGATACAGCTATAAAATTTACCCCAAATGATACTACTTTAAAACAACTAGGTTATACTGTTGAAGAAACAAATCGTACAACAAAAACACGATATCGTAATGAAAAAATATATGAAATAAAAAAAGATGGAAAACTTGTAACAAGCATAAATATTCCAGAGTATTACACGTATGAAAACCAAAAATATCATATAACGTCAATTGGTGGAAGATATGATGTAAGTGTAGATACCCCAAATGATACACTTGAAGAAATAATCATGCCAGATAGTATTGATATAATAGGAACTTCTGCATTAGCTTATTATTCAAAACTAAGTAAAGTACGCTTTTCTAATAATTTAAAAAAAATAGATGCATTCTCATTTGAAGGTTGTACTTCACTTACTAGCATTACTCTTCCAGAGACTGTTGAAATAGTAGACGGTTTTGCATTCTCCGATTGCACTTCATTAACTAGTATTACATTACCATCAGAACTGAAAGAAATAGGTAGTGGAGCTTTTAGGAATACTAAACTTAACAGTATAGTAATACCTGGTTCAGTTACTACTATTAGTTCATATGCATTTTATGTCACTAATAATTTAAAAACAATAGTAATTAATGAAGGCGTTAAAGAAATTGGTGATTTTGCTTTTTGTAATTCAGCATTAACTAAAGTAATTATTCCTAGTACGGTTACTTCCATTGGTGTAGATGCTTTTCATAATAATAAATCTTTAGCGCAGGTTTATATTAAAAGTACTAATGTCACATTAGGAAAGGAGTGTTTCAAATATCTCAAAGAAGGAACAACATCTGCATATGGATCTACAATATATGTTAGAAATTCTAGTATAAGAGATACACTATTATCAAATAAACGTGATGAATATATGAGCAATGTAACTGACTATATAACAATATCTAATAAGGGCGTTATGTCAGGTGATACACGTGTTACTCAGGTATCTACTAACTATAATTGGAATGCATAAAAAAGCTGGTATTATTTACCAGTTTTCTTTTTACCTGTTAACCAATTTTTTCCATCAACTATTCTAGTTACTAACATAGAAGTTGATACATCACCTACAACATTTAACATTGTAGCAGGAGGATCAATTATAGTTGCTATCATAGTTAAGATTGGTAATACTTCAACAGGATATCCCATTAAAGTTAATATCATCATTTCAGATATTGTTCCACCACCAATTGGAACACCTGTTATTAATAAATTTGCAAATAATGCTACTCCAAGTACTTTAATAGTACTTACTTCTGTATTAAATAAACATACTAAGAACATTATCTTAAATACAGAACCTATTATAGATCCATCTTTATGGAAAGATGTTCCCATAGGTATAGTAGTTTCAGCTATATCATTTGGTACACCTATTTTCTTTGCTACATTAACATTAACAGGAATAGATGCTGCTGAAGAACATGTAGCTAATGATGTTACTGTTGATGGTATTATATTAGTCCAAAACTTAATAACACCTTCTTTACCACCTGCAATAAATGCATATATTGTATAGAATATAATATAGAATAATACTGCTACTATTGTATAAACAATAAATGTTTTTAAGAAGCCTGTTCCAATTGATGCTCCAAATGTACCAATTAGATAAGCAAAATAGCAACCTAATCCAATAGGAGCATAATACATAATTATTTTAATTATATTTTGCATTACATCGTTTGCACTTTGTAATACTTCATTAAATTTTTCACCATTCTTACCACTCATATTAATAGCTATACCAACTATAATTGAGAATATTAATAAAGCAATAAGATTATTTCTAGATAGTAATTTATTAAAGTCATTTACTGTAAGTAAATTAACTGTAGAAGAAGCAATATCCACTTCTTCACTTTCTGCTGTCATATCAAACATTTCTTGTATTTTATTAGTATCTTCTACATTAACTAACTTTATTGGTTTAGTTACAAAGAAACCAACTAAGCATGCTATTAATGAAGTAATAATAAATACCCCAACAATTGATCCAATTATCTTACCAATTCTTTTAGGACTTTTCATCTTACCTATTGAACTAGTAATAGTTAAGAATATTAATGGTACTATAGATACCAATAAAAGATTTAAAAAGATATCACCAAATGGTTTAAGTATTTCCGTCTTTTCCTTAAATACTAAACCTACTATTGCACCTATTATAATTGATGCAAGTAGAATAATTGTCCCCTTATAATTCTTCAAGATTCTTTTCATATTATCACCTTCTACCTACATTATAAATCTAATAATTTAAAAAACAATAAAAAAGCATTATTTCTAATGCTTTTTAAATATTATTTAAATCAAGAATAATGCCTATTTTAATAGATAAATTAGATATAGTTGTTCTTTCTAAGTATCTCATTGGATTACCATTTTGGTCTAATGATGCACCAAATGTAACTGGAGTATTAAATGTTCCATTATAAGACGATGCATCTTGTAATAATGTCCATGCTGCTCCATTAATACTATAATATATCTTCTTATCTTTTCTTGCTATTCTTACAGCCATTGGTTTAGTGTAAGACATATTAGCAGTTTTCTTTGTGTTACCAAATCTTGATGTTAACTCTAATTGGTTATTTGTTTTTCTGAAAGTAAATCCTGGATAATTAGCTGATGCAAGTTCATATTTTGAATTAAGTATTGTAGCTTGAGTTTCAGTTTGAGTATTTGAATAATCATCAATAGTAAATTCAATTAAGAAATCTTTATTTATATTTGTAGAATCAAATAATCTTATACCTGTATCAATATACTTACTATTAGCATAAGCACTACAACCATCACCTGTCATATTAGCATTAGCACCATTGAATGTACATGTAGCATTAAATGTATATGCTGATTGAAGTAATTCTGACTCATCTTGCCATTGAGCATATAATGTTATAGTACCAGATGGAACTAAATTACTAATACTTTGATTATCAATTAAACTTATTCCACTTCCATCGGCTTGAGTATTCCAACCAGTAAAATGATAACCTGTTCTAGTAAATGTATTACTATTTAAGTTCTTACTTTGATCATATATAAATTCTTCGAATGGCATAGTTCCTGTACCACCATTAGCATTAAATTGAACTATATATGTATTAGGTGTATAGTGAGCTGTATAATTCTTATTACCTATTGTACCAGTTTCAATTGTAACAATTAATTGTTCATCATTACCGTTACTTCCTGTCCAACCAGTAAATGTATAACCTACTTTAATTGGTTGTTGAAGTGTAAATGTTGGACTTGTATCATAATAAGAAGTTGGGTTATCAGCAGTACCACCATCTAAGTTATAAGAAATATAATACTTACCTGCTTCTTCATTATATGTTAAGTAACCTTGTGTAGAAGGAGATGCTATCTTAGCATAGTTAGCATTATTACGAGAACCATTATACTTTAACTCATAGCTTGTTCCTCTACCACCTACTAGTTTATTATCATTACTAAACATATTACTAGATTGACTACCATTTGCCACAGTAAAGTCATATATTGCATAAATAGTTAATAAACTTGTATCTCCACTAAACATAGATCTATAATCCATTACATTAGATGTATCAAATCTCTCACCTAAAGTAATAGTAGTTGCAGCACTTACATTAAAGAACATACCATACATATTAACTACATTAGATGTATCAAATCCACTTACATCAAGTGATTTAACAGTCTGACAATTTCTGAACATCCAATACATTGATTTAGCATTAGATGTATTAAATCTACTTACATCTATTTCAGGTAGCTTTTTACAACCACCAAACATTCTCTTTAAGTCAGATGAATTAGTTGTATCTATTTCAGATAAATCAACTTCTGCTAATTCATTACAGTCATTAAACATAAACGATGTACCATATCCACTGGATACGTCATTTTCAACATTTAAATAACTATATCCAACATCCGTATTGTATTGAAGTTTTAATCCACTAGTATTTATCTTACCTTTAATAGTCTTTAACTTACGATCCTTATCAAACCAGTGTGAGAAGTTTTCAACTTTTTCTGTACTAGTTCCATTTAAATCAATATTAGTAACATTACCCATATTCATGAAAGGATGTAATGTATTTGGATGGAAATAAACAATATCTGCTTCAGACCACCAATAGAAAATATTATTACTATCAATCCAACCATATACATCAGTTAAACTGTTATATTGGTCACTAGAAACATTACTTATTTTTTGAACACCAGATTGATTTAATACCTCACTTAATGTTAATGTAGTATTTCTTTTAAACTCTACTATATTATCGTGAACAAAATCACCCATAAATTGTGAAGTACCATCAAATGAAATAAAATATGCAGTTAAAATTGGAGGTATTTCATAATCATCAAATAAAAATCTAATAACCGCATTAATTCTCGAGCTATCAATAGAAGTAACACCTGTTTTATATTTAAAAGTTATACTAAAATCAATTGTTTGTCCAGGTAATATAATATCGTGTATAGCTATACCATCTAAGGAATATATAATATCATCATTAGAATACTCAATATTTAATATTTCTGATAAAGACTTATTTGTTTGTCCTAAATTTCTTACAGATATATTATATTTCATAGTATCTGTTAAAGTATTTAGATTTGCACCAATATTAATAGTATCATGTGTATGACTATAACTTTCATTGTTTTGTAATGTACTATCATCAGGAGTTATTGAAGTAATAACTATAAATCCAATAGGATCAACAGACCCAATACCATTTATAGATAAAGAAGTTGAAAGCGCACTAAAACCAACAGTTAGTAATAAAACTGGTATAAATATTAAAACAAATAAATACTTACATAAAAATTTACTTATTTTCATATGCGCCTCTCTATAATATTATTATATAAAAAAAAAGATGGGTTAACCATCCTTTTATGCATGTTGTACAAATAGTACTGTTAAATCACGACCAGTTACTGTTACGTATTGAGCTGGTAATTGAGTAGCATTTTCATCATATGCGATGTCAATTTTGATTTTTCTTGATTCACCATGTAATAATACATCATCTTGAGAAATTGCACTTCCATCTTCCCAAGTTACATTGTAAATGATGTTGCTTCTAACAATTTCTTCATCAGCAGCAGAAGATCCAGTTACTGTTAATGTATCACCTAAAGTAACAGTAGAGATTCTAGCATCGATGTCACCAGCATTAGTAACAGTTACTAAATAAGTACCTCTATCACCAGGTCTTGTTAAAACAACTTCATAGTTACTGAATGTTGTGTCATTGAATGTAGGAGTTACACTTCCTTCTGCAGCAAATGTGTTATTATTACTGAATGTTTTATTAGTAAACTTAATATCCCATGATGCAGGAACTACCTTTGCAGCACCTTGAATTTGTAATGATGTAGACATCATCGCAAAACCTACTGAGATACATACTACTGCTATTACTAATGATGCAGTAAAAATAACTTGAATTGCTCTCTTGTTTGACTTCATATTCATCCACCTATCCTGTCTATATTTTCTATTTTAATTATAAATTATTATATATAAATAGTATATTGTTTTTTTTATTGGTTTACACTTTTTATTCACACTCATCATTACATATTAAATCATAGTAAATATCGTTATTATATTTAATTATAAATACACACTTGTCATCTGATAATCTGTAAAATATAATCGGAATATTGAAATTGTCATGTACATCTAATAATTCCATGAAATCCTTTACTTCTATTAGATGTGTATCTTCTGATATTACAAGTTTTCCTCTAGACTCTGTTATTGCTCTATCGTATTCTCTTAATATCTTTTCAACTTCTAGTTCATATTTAGATTTTTTTCTTGAAGATTTAACAATGTAAACTAAATAATTTACAGAACATATTATAAATAATACTACAGTTGCTGTAATAGTTATTAAAGATGTTCTACCTAACTTTTTAGGTACATTTACTGTTTCTTCTTTATTACTATTGTATTTCTTAATTTCTACATTAATTGTCTTTTGTGAAATTGGTACAGATAATGTACTTGTCTTTGAACTATTAAATTTAATATCGTCATTATTAGCATCTTTTTGTGTTCCAGTAAAGTTAGTATTAAACTTAATCTTTAATGTTGCACTAGGAATTACTTCCTTCTTAAATTGTTCTACTATTGCATTATACTCATCATAGTTAATTTCTTTATCCAATAGATCTAATTTAGCCATGATACCTCTACCAGATACCTTATCTTCTGGTATTAAAGTATATTCTTTCATATATATTGGTTTTTCATCATTATTTGAATCGTATACAGTTAATTCTGCAGTTACATCATACTTTAATTCATAATCTATTTCAGAACTAAAAGTATTTAAGTATGTATAATTAACTAATAAATTTTTAATTAAACTTGCTATTACGCTATAATTTTCATTTAAATAAGCATCTTCATATGGTAAGCCATTCTCTTTTAATTGAACCTTATATGATATATCACTCTTTTCACGATAAGCTACTGAATCAACACTTATCTCTTTACGAGCACATGATATTTCGAATATTAATAATACCAACAATACAATTGACGGTATTAAGAATACTACTAAACCAATTTTTCTTTTGAATTTCACTTATCTCACCCCAATTCACTTTTTATTTGAAATCATTTCTCCTAAATATACGGAAGGTACTCCAAGATATGGAATCTTTGCTTTATATATACCAACTAAATCCTCCCTTTGAAGAGGATAACCATCAGGTGTTGGATTAGCATCACCTTTTGTATAGTAAATATATTCATCATTACCTATATCTACTACCTCAATAATTCTATGTACTATAATCTTTCCATCTTTTCTAAATACTAATATATCATCTAATACAGGATTATAATCACCTATAGCTTTATAAATAATTACATCACCTTTATTAAATGTACCTGTCATACTACCAGATCCAATAGCAATAGCAGCATATTTGAACTTACAACTTGTTAAAGAAACAAGTACTGTAAGTAACAAGAATAATACTATCATGATTGAATAAGTAAACAGTTTACTATCTTGTATTGATTTACCTTCTACTTCTTTATTTTGATATTGTTTAAGGCTTATAAAAATAATAAGTCCTAATATTGCAGGATATGCTGTTGATAATACACTATCAATATATAGACCAAAATCAGGAACAATAGGAATAATAAACATCTTTAATTCCATGATAAATCTATAAATAATAGTTGGAGCAAGTCCAGCAATAGTTGAAATATAAACTAAAAAAATATTCTTAGATACACTAGGCATAACAATGTTACATACAAACTTAATAACACCATCACCTGTGTTTATGTCAAAAGTTGTTAAAAACAAAGTTGCATCTACTAGTACTAAAGAAATAACTAACAATATATAGTTAATTGCTGATCCTGGGCATTTAGTTGTTACTTCTTTTCTTAACAATTCACCAGATACAATTACTAATATATAAGGTAATATAGTCTTTAATAATGTATTGAAACTTAAACTATATACTGAATAATTAAATCCAGATACTATACCTATTAAATATGTTAGTATTACATAAATTGTTGGATAAAAGAAGATATAAAACATAACTTCATAAAGGAATCTTTTTTTCTTCCTTTCATATCCATAAATATAACTTATGATAATAAATACTAGAGAAGTAATTAGTCCTGAAAATAGAAATGATGTGTTCTTAAAAAACAATAAGTTTATTGTTAATAATAGAATAAATAATGTTAAAAACATACCTATTATTAAGAAACTCTTCTTAAAATTTCTTTTCATACTCCTATACTCCTAACTTAATTATAGATAAAAATATAATATGTATCACTTATTTTTGTAAAACTTTTGTAATCCGTTTACATTTTAATGTAAAAAAGAGTAAAGAAATATCTTTACTCTTTTAGCATACTAGTCCGGATTTTTTGTACCTAATAGCACTACCGATTGTTCTACCAAATTCTAAAATCAGACTAAATGCTTTTATAACTGAATTGATTAATGTTCCTGATATCGATGTTCCACCACCAATTGTTATAAGTAATTGTTCATTTGTTAATTTCATTACCTATTACATGTGAGTGGCCTTAAATAACCATCGATTATCCCGACTATCAGAGTTATAGCTCCACCTAAAGCGGCAAACCATCCTAACTGAAATTTTCCACCATAGGTATCATATAGTTCTTCTTTAGTTAAAACCATCTCATTCTCCTTTCCTATACATATAAAGTTTTATAGAAATAATTCTTTTTATTCTTATGTGATACATATATAATCATTTTATCTTTATATTCGGTAAATAGATTATTTAATACTCTATCTTCAACTGCATCATTCACTTCTGATAAAGTTTCATCAAGTATAAGAATATCTTTAGTTAAAACAAGTGATCTTGCAAGAATAATTAATTGTTTTTCACCACCAGATAATTCCCCATCTCCACCATAAAGGAAAGTATCTAGTCCATGAACTTTTTTCTTAATTACTCTATCTAATTCACATATTCTAACTATTTCATTAAGTTTTTTCTCAGTTATTCTATTTCCCATTAAAATATTATTTCTTATAGTATCATGAAATATTATCTCATTTTGAGAAGAATAACTAATTAGTCTTCTTATACTTTTGGGATTCAGTTTACGATAATTAGTATTACCTAAATATATATCACCTTCATAATTATCATATTCTTTATTTAATATTTTACATAATGTGGATTTACCACAACCAGATTCACCTTTAATAATTATTTTATCTTTCATATTAATATTTATATTAACGCCTTCTAGTACTTTATTATAATTATTATAAGAGAAAGATAAATTTTTAATACTTATTATTCCTCTTTTAATCCTTTCTTTACTATCATTTTCTTCAACCATATTATAGAAATCATTAATCTTAGTTATTATTTTCTTATGATATAGTAATCCTGGAATGTGATTTCCAATATTTATGACTGAATTAATAATTAATTGGAATAAGAAGTTTATAATTATCAAGTTTTCAACCCCGTACTGTCCATTTAAAATATTAACAATTATAAATAGATTTACAATAAACTCAATCGATGAGATAAAGCTTTGTTTTAAAAAGTCTTGCCATGATATATGTTTATTATACTTATATTTTATTTCGTTAGACATTTCATGACTATGTGATAATTCATTCTTAAAATGTTTTTCTGAATTAGTATGTTTAATACTTATTAAGCCTGTTATGTAATCAATTAAACTATTATTATAACTAGTATCTACAGATATTATTTCATTAATAGAATTACCAATATTCTTATTTGTTATTGTAACTATTAATAAATATCCAATTATCATAGTTATTATAAAATATAATAAGTATTGATTAATCTCAATAAGTATCATTGAGATTATAAAAATAATAAGAGAACATGTAATACTATTAATAATAAATGATAATAT